>CATXYA010000074.1 GCA_958403605.1 uncultured Oscillospiraceae bacterium | reverse complement strand
CAGACGTATACCCCGGCGTCCCGCAGCTTCTGCCGCTGCAGGCTGACGTTCTGCAGGTCCGCGTCGGTGCCCAGCACCGAGCAGACGATTGCAAGCTTGCCGCCGCGCGCGCGGGCGGCCGCCATCACCTTTGTCAGCACCGGCAGGGTGACGCCCGCGGGGTCGCTGTGCTCCGGCGGGGTGAGGATGAAGTCCAGTAAGATCACTGCGGTCTCCGGGTCCTCCCCTTCTTTTTCGATCAGCGGCAGGCGCATCGCCGGCTCCAGGGTGGGATGCGGGCGTCCGCGGGTAAACTCTTCTTCACCGCTGTCCACCACCGTGTTCCCCACGCTGGCGCGGGCATCGGCCAGACGCAGCTCCGGCGAGAGCGGGCAGTTGGAGTGGATGCCGCCGAGTACCGGCTGCATCGTCTGCATGACCTCGTCACAATAGGTGCCGCCGCAGTAAACGCCGCGCACGTACTTCTGCCGCGCGCTCATGCCCTCCACGGCAGAGCGCGCCAGTGCCGTCAATGCCCCGTCGCTGTCAAAGCTGATCTGTTTGCCGATCAGCGAAAGCGCCTGCTGGGCGCAGCCGTCCAAATCATTTGCCCACAGCGCGCCGGACGCCTCCACTGCCGCGCGGTCCGCCCCCATGAAACAGGCCACCACCGGCTTTTTGCACACGCGGATGCGCGCGGTAAGCGTCTGCAGCACGCTTTCCGCCGGCTTGCGGGAGATCAGCACGATGTATTCGGTATCGGGATCATTTTCCAGTGCGTCGATACCCATCAGCATGCTGATGCCGCCCACGGCCTCTTTCAGGTCGTTGCCGCCGGTGCCGATGGTCTGCGAAACGCCGCTGCCCGCTTCGTGCAGAAATGCCGCTACGTGCTGGATGCCGCAGCCGGACGCGCCGCAGATGCCGAAGGGGCCGCGGTTATTGATGCTGGACAGCACGAACGCTGCGCCGTTGATGTTGGCAACGCCGCAGTCCGGCCCCATGCACAACAAGCCCTTTTCCCGCGCAAGCTCTTTCATTTCGCGCTCCTGCTCCAGCGGGACGTTGCTGCTGAACACGATGCAGTGCAGCCCCGCCGCCAGCGCCTGCTTGGTCACCTCGCAGGCATATTCGCCGGGGACGGCGATGGAGCAGATATTGGCGCGCGGATCGGCGCGCACCGCCTCCTCCACCGTGCGAAACGTGGGTCTTTGCGCTGCGGCGGCTGGTTCGTCCTTTTTTGTTTTCGCCAGCGCGGCCTCGAACGCCGCATGGCTTGACGCCCGCACCGCGATCACAAAATCATTTTCCCCGGCGCCGCGCAGGGTGTCGTCCACGAGGCCCAATTCCTCCAGCGTCTGCCTGCCGGAGACCGTCGCCATGCCGGCATAGGCGCTGGTGATGCCCTCGCAGTCCATCAGCACCGACATGGTGAAGAGGGACGCCAGCGAATCGACGTAAGTATCTTTTTGCAGGATGGTGAACAATTCCATGTTCATTTCGCCTCGTTCCGCATGATCTCGTTGATGGCGACCAGGCATTGCTTGAAGCAGTCCATGGGCAGCTTGGCCGCTCCCATGGTGCCCTGGCCGCCGGTTTTGAGGGTGCCGCCGCCGTGGCTGGTGGGCAGGATATTCAGCCCCACCACCTTGCGCGCGTCCACGCCCACCGGGAAGCCCTGGCCGCCGTCCCAGGGAATGGGCGCGAACCGGTGTTCGGCCACACAGACCTTGCGGGCATCGGCGGCGCGCTGCAGCGCATCGGCAAAGGTGGAACCGGTAAGCACCACATAGCCGGGCCCGGCGCTGGCCGACATGCCGCCCAGGCCGTACACCTCGGTGACACAGCTGTCGCCCAAAAAGCCCAGCAGATCGTCTTTGGTATAGGTGGGCTTGAGGAACAGCCCCTCGATCAGCGGTGCGTCCACGGTGAACCACCGGCTACCGGTCCCCGCAAACCGGGTGCCGAACTTGACGCCGTTGCCGCCCATGGCCACCATCACGGTGCTGTAGGGCACCTTTTTTACCGAGGCCAGCACGCTTTCGGCGCCCGCCATCATCACATGCAGGAAAAAGCGGTCATTGGCGGCAAACTGCTGGACGATCTCATCCCGGTGGGCAAACTCCAGTTCCATCATGGTCTGGATCATCTGCAGCGCCATGTACATGGAGGCCGCGGGCTGGCGGTTGTGGTTTTCATCGCCCATCCCGGCGGTTTTACTCATCACGCTGATGAGGTCGATCCCGCCCATGCAGCGCACGGTCTCGCCCAGCGCCGGGCCGTAATGATCGCGGAACCAGACAAGGTCGCTTTGCACCTCGTCGTTGTAGAACCCCCAGCGCAGCACATTCTGCTTGTTGCCGGGGTGCACCCCGCAAAAGCCCTTGCCGCCGTAGACCTTATCCTCGACGACGCAGACAGGCATCGAGGCCGAGGTGGCCATCGCGGCACCGCAGGCGGCGTCGTGATCCTGGGCGGCCTCCACCTTGATCTGCCCGTCGGTCACGAGCTGCCAGGCCTCCCCGGCGGTCTCGGCGCGCTGCTCGTACAGCAATGCGCCGCAAATGGCATTTTTGACCGGCGCCGGAATGTCCTCTACCGCAATGGGCGGACCCGCGATCAGGATGGTATCCGGCGTCATGCCGGGGATCACCTCCCCGGCGGGCTGCACATCCACCCAGACCGGGCGGCCCTTGGTCAAAATTTCGGCGGCCTGTTGGTTTGCCTGTTCGATCATCTCTTTGATCTCCATGCCTTATTTCCTCCTTAAAATAGACTTCTTCCGGTATGGTTTGCGCCTCCCGAAAAGCTCACCCGCAGGTGATGCGGTAACCGGCGTAGCAGCCGGGACAGCGCAAAGTCAGCGTTTCCCCGTTGACGGGCTGCGGTTCAAACCCGTCCGCCGTCAGCAGCTCCAGCGTTTGGGGCCGCTTGCCGGCCAGGGTCAGGTGGAGATGCTCCATAGGCAGCGGCTTTGCCATAGTGACACCGTTGAAGCCGCTGAGGTTGATCAGCTGCACCAGGTATTCCTCCCGTCCAATGCGGTGGAAGAAAACATCCACGCAGCCGGGCGCGTCGGTCTCAAAGGGCTGCCGCAGCGGGCGCACCTGGGCCAGCAGATCGAAGAAAAGATCCTTATGGTCCTCATAGCCGAGGTCGTAATAAAGAGACCCTGCCATCCAGGGCAGATACAGGTTTTTGCCGCCTTTGACGGCCGCCATCTGGTCGCCCGTCAGCGCATGGCCGTGCGCGCGCTCGGGCGGGCCATAGGGCGCGGCCCCCACCAGCGGCAGATAACCCTCGGCGTCAGTCAGCTCCAGCCGGTAGCTGTCCAGGTGCAGAAAGACCCAGTCGCGCTGCGGGAAGGAGCGGAACACCGTTTTCGGCTCGGTGAGCAGATAGCTTGCCGCCACGGGCTCGATCTTTTCGCGGACACGTACCCCAAACAGCTGCTCCAGCAGCTCCGGGTCCTCCTGGAAGGTGTGGCCGGTGCCCACGACCGTGGCGGTGGTGGCAAGCAGCGCACGGCGCAGGCCAGGCCCGGGGGCGCGGGGCAGGTCCGGCAGAATGACGACATCGTAACCGTTCAGCTTTTCGGCAAACTCCTCCATGGCACTGAGGATGACCGTATCAAACGGGATGTGCCGTTCCTTGAGCATGTGGACGATGCCGCGGTACTCCCGCACGTTGTACATCAGGTTGGTGCTGAACTGGTAGAAGGGCCGCGGGTTGACAAGCAGGACCCGCGCGGTGCTGTGCAGCTTGGCAAACAGCTGCTCATGCCGGGCATGCAGGTGGAAGGCCTCGCTCACGCCCGCAAAATTGGCGCGGTCCGGGTAATCCTCGAAGGCGCCGACGATGCACCAATCGAGGTTGCCGCCCACCGCCGCGCTCTGGTACAGGCGGACCTGGTTCAGCCAGGTGGAAACGCCCATAAAGCGGTACGGGATATCCACCGCGTTGATGGCACAGTTGCTGGGCACCTTGTCCGGAAAGGTCGTTTGAATGGCCGCCGGGTCCTCTGAACCGGAGTACAGCCAAAAATGCTTGGACCGAATGGCGGACTGCGCCTCACAGCGCACAATGTCGATGCCGTCGTCGCTGTAGGTGCTTAGCGCGACGTTGGGATCGATGCTTTTTACCAAACTGCGCACCCGGTGCAGCATGTCGGCCACCGTATACACCTTGAATTCCTCATATTTGCGGTACGCTGGGTCGCTGTCATCCTCCGCCGTGGGCAGAGCCATGCCGCCGGACCACTCGTAAAACCGGCGCTTGCAGTTTTCGCACTGGCAGATGCCCACGTAGTTGCCGTCGTAATCCGTGGTGGGGTAGCCGGGGATATTGAAGAAAATGCCGTCCAGCGGGTAGTTGGTCATCGCCTCCCGCAGCACCTCCAGGATCCGCTCCTGTTGGTATGCCCCGTTGACGCAGACCGCCGCACAGTCCTCAAAATAAGCGGGACTGCCGTCCGCCCGGCGGGTAAACCAATCCGGATCCGTTTCCAGGTAATCCCGATGGACCTTGCTGACGTCGAACCGGGCGATCACCCGGATGCCCGCCGCATGGCACTTTTCGACGATCTCGCCAAACTTATCGCCCTGCAGATAAGGAGTTAGACGCTGGCAGGCAAGCCGGGACGGCCCATAAGCGCTGATGCCGCCGCAGCCCACCTGCACCACATTGGCACCCAGCTTTTGCAGCATCTCCACTTCGTAGTCCACGTCCATGGCGCCGTCGATATCCCGCAGGTTGTTCTGCACCATACGGTAAGGCTTTTCCATCCACCAGCTCATTGCGATTCCCCTTTTTTTGAATACAATTTTAGAGAATATAAGCCTTTTTTCGTCTTATATTTTTCATATTGTATACAATATACGCCGTTGACCCTGTTTTGTCCATTCACCATCTTTCACAAAATTACGGGGTGTATTTTGCCGTTTTCCCCAAATGCGCATTCAAAAAGGCGCAAAAAAAGCCCGCCTGTCCGCCGGTGCATCAAATGCACGGCAGCAAGCGGGGCTTACTTTTTATAACTTTTATTTTGTTTCGAGGTATTTCTGCAATTTATTTTGCAGCGATTTCTGGCTCATGTGGAAGTGGATATCGGCCTGCTTGGCCGCAAGCTCGGGGTCCTGCAGCTCCAGCCCGCGGATGATCGCCTCATGTTCTTCATACGAATAAAGGAACCGCTGCGGCTGCATCGGGATGGTAGAGGCAAACAGCGCCTGCCGCACCAGGAGATTTTGGATATATTCGATGAGACAGGGATTACCGCTGATGCGGGCAATGGTCATGTGGAAATCATTGTCCAGATTGCCGCCAAAGCCGGTCTCCTTCTGTTCCAAAAAGCTTTGGTTGATCCTGCGCAGCTCCTTTACCTGTTCCGGTGTGATGCGCAGCGCCGCCTCACGGGTGCCCAGCACCTCCAGCGCCGTGCGGGTATCGGTGATGTAGATCAAGTCCTGCTCGGACAGCTCCACCACCTGCACACCGCAGCGCGGAATATATTCCACGACCCCGTTGTTCTGCAAAAGGCGCAGCGCTTCGCGCACCGGGGTGCGGCTGACGTTGAACTGCCGGCAAAGCTCGGCCTCGCGGATCGGCATGCCCGGGCGGTAAACGCCCTGATGGATCATGTCCACCACACCGCTGACGATCTGCTGCACCGTGACCCTCTCCGTTTTTTTTGGCGTCCCGGCCTGTGGTGTTTCCATAGATCAAACTCCAATCTCGCAATTTCAGGCCGCATATTCCGGGCCGGGCGATGATACTATACCTATGAATTTACACTTATTTACCATTTTCGTCAACACTTTACACCGTTATTCGCGTGGCGCGGTGCGGAAGAAGCATCCGTTTTTCGGCGGGAAATCGCCGGGTGCCGGCCGTGGGCGCGGAAAGGATGGGGGCGCACACCAAAAAACGGCAAACCATTCGATTTGCCGCTTTTTCTGAAGGAATGGCTGCGGACACCGTTACGTCCCCGGCAGCAGCAGCGCCAAAAGGTCTGTCAGCTGCGCCAGCGGGTAATCCGTGCCCGCTGTCTGCGCCGCGTCCCCCAGGCCCGCGCAGGCAAAGCCGCCGCGCACCGCCGCCTGCACCCCCGCCGCCGCGTCCTCCACCACCAGGCAGTCAGCGGGCGCCAGGCCCAGCCGGGCGGCGGCTTTCTCAAACACCTCCGGGTCTGGTTTCGAGTGCGTCAGCATCGTGCCGTCCACGACGGCATCGAAGGCCTCCGCCAGCTGTAACCGTTCCAGGATCAGCCCGGCATTTTTACTGGAGGACCCCACCGCCAGCCGCAGCCCTTTTTCGCGCAGCGCCGCCAGCATGGCCCGTGTGGCGGGTGCGGCGTCCTCCGGCGCCATCCCGCGCAGCAGCTGCTGATAATGGGCATTCTTTTCGGCGGCGAAGCGCTCCTTTTCCGCCGCCGTCATCTGCACGCCGGCGTGCTGTAAAATGCGCTCCACGCTGGCCATCCGGCTGACGCCGCGCAATTGGTCGTTGATGCGCTCGTCGAAGGGGATCCCACGCGCCCGGCAGGCCCGGCCCCAGGCCTCACAGTGGAACCGGTCCGTGTGACACAAGACGCCGTCCAGATCGAAAAGTACCCCGGCAAAGCGCCGCGGGCGCGTTTCGGCGCACACCTGCTGCCGCGGGGAAAGTGCCAGCCGTTTGCCGTGGTGCGCGATGCATACCGGGTCCCCCTCCGTCAGCAGATAACGGGTGGTCTCGGCGTCCACCCGCACCTGCAAGCGCCTGCCGCGCCAGCGCACACAAAAGCCGTAGCTGTCCCAATTTTTCGGCAGCGACGGCGAAAACGCCAGCTGTCCCCGCTGCTGCCGCATGCCGCCGAAGCCGTACACCACGCTCATCCAGGCGCCCGCCATGTTCGCCATGTGCAGCCCGTCCTTGGAATTCCCGTGGCGGTCCTCCAGGTCCAGCCGGGCGGAACCCTCAAAAAAGGCATAGGCCTTGTCCTCGTAGCCGATCTCGCTGGCAATGATGCTGAAAACAGCCTTGGAGAGCGACGAATCGTGCGTTGTCAGCGGCTCATAATGATCGAAGATCTTTTTCTTCTGCAGCCAATCAAAGCACTCGCCCCGCAGCAGCAGCGCCAAAACCAGGTCCGCCTGCTTGCAGACCTGGTGCCGGTAGATCACCAGCGGGTGATAGTGCAGCAGCAGCGGGAAGTTCTCC
>CATXYA010000073.1 GCA_958403605.1 uncultured Oscillospiraceae bacterium | reverse complement strand
CCCGTCACCGGCAGGATACGGCCCGTAGGGCAGGTCTGCTCGTTGCCCTCGCAGAAGGTGTCGGCCACGATGCGCAGCGTCTGGGCGCGCATGTCGCCGCCCGTCTGCCCATCGAGGTTGAAATAGCTGTGGTTGGTGAAATTGGCCAACGTGGGCGCGTCCGTCACCGCCGTGTAGTCCATCACCAAGGCGCCTTTCTCCGTCAGCGTATACGTCACCGTGACCGCCAAATTGCCGGGAAAGCCGTCGTCACCGTCCGGGCTGGTGGCCTTCAGCACCAGGTGCTGGGCCGCCTCGCCGTCCTCGCCGGGCTCATCCGTCTGGATGGTGCCCTGGAAGACCATGCGGCTGAACGTGCCGTGCAGATGGTTGGGCCCGTCGTTGGCCTCCAGCTGGTACGACACGCCGTCCAGCGTGAAGCTGGAATTCTCGATGCGGTTGGCGTAGCGCCCCACAAAGGCGCCGAAGGACGCCGTGCCCGCCTCATAATCCGCCAGGGTGTCATACCCCAGCACCACGTCCTGCAGCGCGCCGTTTTTGTCCGGCACCCAGAGGGCGCGCAGCGCGCAGCCGTATTCCAGCACCTCGGCACAGACGCCCTTTTTATTTTCCAAACGGTAGGCATACACCTCGCGTCCGTCGGCGGTGCGGCCAAAATAACTTGCAGTGATCGCCATGAAAAAGCCTCCTCCATCAGAGCCCCCGCCGCCGTATGGCGGTCCCGGAAGCTCCATCTTTTTTCTTGCAATTAAAAATATAGTACCGCAATCCACACGAAAAGGCAACGAAAAAACGCCTTTTCCGTCGATTTTTTCACCGCTGGAAGAACTTTCCCGCTTTTTTGAAAAAGCACCTTGACAATGCCCCTAAAACACGATATAAAAAGTATATATCGCACGGCAGCGGCCGCCGCTATGAGGCCGTAACGACAATACACGGAGGGAATTAGTGATGATTTTTGATCGCGTTCGTGAGATCATTTCCAGCCAGTTGGATGTAGAGGAAGACAGCATTACCATGGATTCTGACATCTTGGAGGATTTCGGCGCCGACAGCCTGGATCTGGTGGATCTGGTGATGAGCTTTGAGGACGAGTTTGGCGTTGAAGTGCCGGACGACGAGGTGGAAAAATTCCATACTGTGGGCGACGTCGTGAAATATCTGGAAGACAATCAGGATTAAACAGCGCGGGAACGGAAATTGTGGTTTTTGTGCCGCCCAGGCGGCGGGACCGCAGACGGTCCCAGTCCATTCTCAGCCCCCACTCTGCGGGGGCTTTTTCATGTCAGTGAGGAGTAAAAAACAATGAAGGAAAACAAAAAAATGGTGGAGGCTATCACCCCCATCAACGAAGATTTTGCCCAGTGGTACACCGACATCTGCCTGAAGGCGGAGCTGGTGGACTATTCTTCCGTGAAGGGCTGCATGATCCTGCGTCCCTACGGCTACGCCATTTGGGAGAACATCCAGCATCTATTGGATCAGCGCTTCAAGGAGACGGGCCACGAGAACGTGGCCATGCCCCTGTTCATCCCCGAAAGCCTGCTGCAAAAAGAGAAGGACCACGTGGAGGGCTTTGCGCCCGAGGTGGCCTGGGTGACCATGGGCGGCGAGGAAAAGCTGGAGGACCGGCTGTGCGTGCGCCCCACGTCCGAAACGCTGTTCTGCGACCACTTCGCCCACGTGCTGCACTCCTGGCGCGACCTGCCCATGAAGTACAACCAGTGGTGCAGCGTCGTGCGCTGGGAAAAGACCACCCGCCCCTTCCTGCGCAGCCGCGAGTTCTGGTGGCAGGAGGGTCACACCATCCATGAGACAGCCGAGGAGGCCATCGCCGAGACAGAGCAGCAGCTGAACACCTACGCCTCCTTCTGCGAGGAAGCGCTGAACATCCCCGTGCTCAAGGGCAAAAAGACCGACAAGGAGAAATTTGCGGGCGCGGAGGCCACCTATACCATCGAGGCCATGATGCACGACGGCAAGGCCCTGCAGAGCGGCACCAGCCACTATTTCGGCGACGGCTTCTCCCGCGCCTTCGGCGTGCAGTTCACCGGGCGCGACAACACGCTGCAGTATCCGCATCAAACGTCCTGGGGCGTTTCCACGCGCCTGGTGGGCGCCATCATCATGACCCACGGCGACGACGACGGCCTGATCCTGCCCCCGGCCATCGCGCCCTATCAGGTGGTCATCGTGCCCGTGGCGGCCCATAAGCCCGGCGTGCTGGAAAAAGCGCAGGAGCTGAAAGCGCGCCTGTCGAAATTCTGCCGCGTGAAGCTGGACGACAGCGACAACAGCCCCGGCTGGAAGTTCGCCCAGTGGGAGATGAAGGGCGTGCCCCTGCGCCTGGAGATCGGCCCCAAGGACATCGAGAACGGGCAGTGCGTGCTGGTGCGCCGCACGGACCGGGAGAAGCTGTTCACCAAGCTGGACGACCTGGAGACCGCCATCCCCGCGCAGCTGGACACCCTTGCGGGGCAGCTGTATGACCGCGCACTGGAAAACCGCAAAAACCGCACCTTCAGCGCCGCCACCATGGATGAGGTGCTGGAGCTGGCCAATACCCAAAGCGGCTACATCAAGACGATGTGGTGCGGTGACGCGGCCTGCGAAGAGCTGATGAAGGAAAAAGCGGGTCTTTCCAGCCGCTGCATGCCCTTTGAGCAGGAGCACTTGGGCGATGTCTGCCCCTGCTGCGGCAAGCCCGCCAAGACGATGGTGGTGTGGGGCAAGGCCTATTGAGCATTCCCCGCTCGACAGCTTTCTGTTGTTGCGATAAAGAACAAGGCGCGCTGCAATTTTTTTTGCAGCGCGCCTTTTATTTTTTGATGATGAAGAAACGCCGTGGGGCGCCCCCTCATCCGTCTGATGCTGCGCATCAGCCACCTTCCCCCACCGGGGGAAGGCTTTTGTTTTTCCTCGCTTTCGCGGAAAAATAACGTAGCTAACCGCTTACTTATAATTTTTAGCAAGTAGTAGCAGGGCGGCTTGCCGCCCGCGTTCGCCTTCCCCCGGTGGGGGATCGCCTCCGCAGAGGCATTTCGGAGCGCAACCGGGCGGTACGCCCGGCTCTTAGCGCGGAGATAGGTGGACGGCGCAACGCGCCGGACGGATGAGGGGGCGCCCGCGGGCCTGCCCTCCCTCCCCGCAGCGGCGGCCATTGGCCGCCGCCCTCTTTTACGGTTCGACCGGAAAATCCTCCGATTTGAAATTGCTGTAATAGCGCCCTTTTTCAGCCGTGAAGCGCAGCACGCAGTAGTCCGGGTCCGTGACGCCCTGGGGGTAATACATCGTGTCCCCCGGCAGCCAGATGCGCTCCTTGGCCTCCGGCGTCTCCAACACCTCCATAGTGCCCATCAAATTGACGCCCCGGAAAAAGCGCCGGTCCACAAAATAGATGCTGGCCTTGGGGTTTTGACGGTAGCAGCGCACCTTGTTGGAGGAGGTGTTGGTGGTGAACCAGAACACGCGGATGCCCTCCCGCTCCCGCGGGGCCAGCATGGCGCGGATGACGGGAAAGCCGTCCCCGTCCAAATAGCTCACATAAGCAGTCGTTGCCTTGTCGGCCAAATTGCCGATGGTCTGCACCGGGTCCCGCATCATGACCGGTCCCTCCCTTCTTCGAGCCGCCGGATGGGATACAGCATCCAGCCCTGCCCGCTGTCGCCGGGATCGGTGAAATCCTGCACCGCGCCCGCCAGGGACAGGCCCTGCTGCCGCAGATACCGCAGGCCCGCGGCAAAGTCCACGCCCGCCTCCTGCTTGATGCACAAATAGACAAAGCCGGGCACCTGCCACTTCGTCCAGCCCTGGGGCGCCTGCACGCCGTCCTCGGCCTCCACGCCCGCTAAGTACAGCCCTTTGGTAAAATCCTCTTCCCAGGGGGCAAAGGAAAGGCGCTCGTCCGACATCGCCCCCCAAATGCCGCACAGCTGGCCGTCCGGCCGGCTTTTCGCCAGATAGGCCACTTCGTCGAAATGGCCGTTGGCGTCTTCCCACAGGCGCTGGATGAATCCCGGCCCCTGGGCGGTAGACCCTTGTTTGCCAATGATGGTAAACGCGGGCTTTTCCCACTGTTTGACTTCCATCTTCCCGTCCCCTCTCGCTTGGTGATGGTTCGATTCTACCATATTCCGTGTGAAAATACTGTAAACAAATTCTTCCTGGCCGAAAAATGCCGCTTTGCGCCGCCGCAAAACAAAGCAGGGAGCCCCCCCGCGGGGCTCCCTGCTGCCGTTTATAAGACTTTCCCCAAAAAATCCTTGAGGCGGGCGTTTTGCGGGTGCGCAAAAAATTCGGCGGGCGTGTTCTCCTCCTGGATGACGCCCTCGTCAATGAAGATGACGCGGTTGGCCACTTCCCGGGCAAAGCCCATCTCGTGAGTCACCACCACCATCGTCATGCCGTCCAGGGCCAGGCCCTTCATGACGTCCAGCACCTCGTGCACCATCTCGGGGTCCAAGGCGCTGGTGGGCTCGTCGAACAGCATCACGTCCGGCTGCATCGCCAGGGCGCGGGCAATGGCCACGCGCTGCTGCTGGCCGCCGGAGAGCTGGATGGGGTACGCACCGCCGCGGTCGGCCAGGCCCACACGGGCCAGCAGCTCCCCTGCCAGCTGTTCCGCCGCCTCTTTTTTCATGCCCTTGACGCGGATGGGCCCGGCGGTGACGTTGTCCAGCACCGTCATGTTGGCGAACAGGTTGAACTGCTGGAACACCATGCCGATCTTCCGGCGCATCTTGTCGATGCTCGTCTCCTTGGAGGTGATGTCCGTGCCCTCGAAGATGATGTGTCCGCCCGTGGGCTCTTCCAGCAGGTTGAGGCAGCGCAGGAACGTGGATTTGCCGGAGCCGGAGGGGCCGATGACCGCCACCACGTCGCCCTTGTTGATGTCGATATCGATGCCCTTCAGCACTTCCACATGCTTGAAGTGCTTTTCCAGGCCCTTGACTTCGATCAGCTTATCTTGTGACACTCTTGCTCATCCTCCTCTCCACGGCGGAAATGATCTTGGACAGCGGGAACACCACGATGAAATACATGATGGCCGCAATGACGTACGGTTCCAGGAAAATATAGGTCTGCTTGGCGATGGACTGGGCGCGGAACATCAGCTCCACGATGCCCACCATGCCCAAAATGCTGGTCTCCTTGATGATGGTGACAAACTCGTTGCACATGGCGGGCAGGATATTGCGCACCGCCTGAGGCAGAATGACGTGCTGCATGGCCTTCCAATGGCTCATGCCGATGCAGCGGGCGGCCTCCATCTGGCCGCCGGGCACCGCGCCGATGCCCGAGCGGATGACCTCGGACATGTACGCGCCCGAGTTGAGGCCCACGGCCACCATACCCCAGAACATGCGGTTGAGGGAGGTATCGGGCAGCTTGAACAGATTGCCCAGGCCATAGTAGATGATGAACACCTGCACCAGCATGGGCGTGGCGCGGAACACCTCCACGTAAGCCGTGCAGAAAAATTTGGCCACGGCCTTCATCGCCTTGACAAAGGCGTTGTCACGGGGGTGCATCTCCAGCATGCGCCCCGAAGCCAGCACCAGGCCCAGCACCAGGCCTACCAGCACGGCGGCCAGGGAAAACAGCAGCGTATAGCCCAGGCCATTCCAATACATGGGCCCGTATTTTTCCCAGATCTTCAGCATCCGCTCAAAAGAAAACATGATATCCTCCCATTCCTGTAGCACAAAGACAGCGGCGGAAGGATGCGCCTTCCGCCGCAAAAATGGCTGCCGTATCCGGCCAGCGGCTTATTCGATGCCCATGGACTCGGCCTTCTGCTGCGCTTCCTGGAACCACTGCTCCAGCAGGCCGGCCTCTTTGTACTCGGCGATCTTCTCGTTCACGAAATCCAGCAGGTCGGTGTTGCCCTTCATGACGGCCACGGAGTTGCCGCCCTCTTCCGGGTCGATCTCCACAGGCACCTTGCCGATGGCCAGGCCGTCCACGGTCTTCATGTACTGCTCGGCGCTGATGGAATCGATCATCACGGCGGCGCAGTCGCCGTTTTTCAGGTTGGCGACACACTGGGGGAAGTCCGGCAGCAGCAGCGGGGTGGCGTCGGGGAACTGCTCTTTCATCAGGCCCTCCTGCAGGGCGGCCTTCTGGGTGGCCATCGTCTCGCCCGCCAGGCTCTCCTTGGTGGCGTATTTGTCCACGTTCTCCGCCAGCACCAGCATGCACTGGCCGCCCTCATAGTACATATCGCTCATGTCCACGCTCTTTTTGCGGTCGTTGTTTGGCGTCAGGCCCGCGATGTCCATTTCGGCGTTGCCCGCCTGCACTTCCGCCACCACGTAATCAAAGGCGATGTTCTGCATATCCAGCTCCACGCCCAGGTCGTCTGCCAGCGCCTGCGCCAGCGAGGCGTCCAGGCCGATGACGTTGTCGTTTTCGTCCAGGAACTCAAAGGGCGCATAGCCCGCTTCGGTGGTGACCACCAGCTTGCCCTTGGCCTTGATGGCCTCGACGCTGTGCTCCTCGGTATTGCCGCCGGTCATCGCAATGCCGTCGTCCTCACTGCCGGAGGCCGGCGTGCTCTCGGCGGTGCTGGCCGCCGTGCTGGGCGCAGCCGACGCGGGCGTGGAAGCCGCCGCGCTGCTGGAAGAAGCGCCGCCGCAGGCGGCCAGGCTCACCATCAGGGTGAGCGCTGCAAACAAAGCTGTAAACTTTTTCATGGATAAGACCCCTCTCAAAACGATTTCTCTTTCACAAGTGCGCCGCCCGTTCCCGTTTGGCGATAGGCTTATTATAGCTGCATAAATATACATTGTCAAGTGCATATTTTGAATATTGTTGTACTTTAGCGCTTTGCATAAAACCGGTGTCACTTGCGGGGCGCTCCTGAGCAAAATGACAGAAAAAGGGCCTCTTCCTTTTCAGAAAGAGGCCCCGGCGTTAAAATCCGATGGTCTGCAAAAATGTTTTTACCGTATTTTCATACAGTTTTGGGTCGGTGGAATAGCTCGCCGCGTGGGGCGCCCCCGGCACCAGGCACAAAAACTTCTGCGCCGGGCAGGCCTCGTACAGGGGATGCACCATCGCCGTGGGCACATAAGTATCGGCGTCGCCGTGGATGAACTGCACCGGCACACGGATGTGCTTCACCCAGGCCAGCGTGTCCGCCTGACCGAACCAATACCCCGCCCGCAGACGGCAGATGAGGCTGGCCAGATGTA
>CATXYA010000072.1 GCA_958403605.1 uncultured Oscillospiraceae bacterium | reverse complement strand
GGGATTTCGGAGCGCAACCGGGCGGTACGCCCGGCTCTTAGCGCGGAGATAGGTGGACGGCGTGTAACGCCGGACGGATGAGGGGGCGTCCACAAGCTTTTCCCATCCCACGATGCTCTATTGACTAATACAGAAAGCAAAACTATAATATAAAAAGCAGATACAAACCTGTATCTGCTTTTAGTCTTCTTCCTCTTCATCATCTTTTTCAAACGAGTAGTCGTTCAGCGCCGGAAAATCCGTAAACTCTGACAGCGTCATATTAAAAGCGATTGCAATCTTGTGGATCGTTCTAAGCGTAGGGTTGAACGTATGTTTATTGACAATATTATCTAAAGTAGACTGTTTGACGTCGCTCATTTCCGCCAATTTGTTGATAGAGATTCCCCTGCTTTTGCACAGCGCACGGATGCGGTCTACCAAAATTTGTCCATATTGCGGATCCATCTCCACCATCCTTGCTACCTGAAACACAGTTTTTTCTAGTGTTTTCATGGTAGCAATAAAAATTCCTCGAATTACCCGTTTTCGGGTAATCTTGACGATATTAAACTATAAGGAGGCTCTTACAATGTCAGAAGAACCAAAGGTCGATCTGAAAATTCTAACGGCCAAACAGCGGCAGGTATATCTGCTGCGCCAGGAAGGGCTGTCGTTCAAAGCGATCGGCGAGGCCATGGGGATCGGTGCGGGGACCGCGACGAGGCACATGCACGAAGCGGAACGGCGTTTTCGGGAAAAAGCATACTATGACGCCCAGGAAGCCTGGAACCAGGAGCCCATCATCATCTCCACCACCCAGGGCCAGGCCCGGGCCCTGCTGGACTGCCTGGACTGGTTGGGCCTGCAGATGCAGACAAAAGCTTCCCTGGGCCGCTGGCAAGACTGGCCCGGCAAAATGCCCTACAGCGCGCGAATTTTAAAACAATTTGTGGAGCAGCTGCAGATCGACCTCTGTGGTGAAGTGGGCTGGAACGCGTACGACTTCTGGAAAGACTGACCGCACAGACCCTTTTTCACCACTTTCGGGGGAACCGCTTTTAGCGGTTCCCTTTTTGTGTTATACTGTCTTCAGACTTTTTTGTTGAGGATGTGGGGACATGAAGCTCGTTTCATGGAATGTAAATGGTTTTCGCGCCATTCTGGGCAAAAACTTTGCCGAGGTGTTCGGCCAGCTGGACGCCGACGTCTTCTGCATCCAGGAGACGAAGATGCAGCCCGGCCAGGCGGAGTTCACGCCCGATGGCTATTTTCAGTACTGGTTTTCCGCCCAGCGCAAGGGCTATTCCGGCACGGCGGTGTACACCAAACGCGAGCCGCTGGCCGTGGTGCGGGGCATCGGGCGCGAGGAATTCGACTGCGAGGGCCGCGCCTTGACGCTGGAATTCCCGGAATTTTACCTGGTGAACGCTTATGTGCCCAACAGCCAGGACGGCCTGGCGCGCATCGATTTCCGCGTGGCCTGGGAGGACGCCATACGCGCTTACCTGCTGGGCCTGGACGCGCAAAAGCCCGTGGTGTACTGCGGCGATTTCAACGTAGCCCACGAGGATATCGACCTGAAAAACCCGGACGCCAACCGGGGCGTCACCGGTTTTTCCGACGCCGAGCGCGGCAAGCTGGACGAGCTGCTGCAAAGCGGCTTTACGGACACCTTCCGCTGTTTGTACCCCGAGCGGGGCGGCATCTACACCTGGTGGAGCTATTTCCGCCGGGGCCGCGCCACCAATGCGGGCTGGCGCATCGACTATTTCCTCGTCAGTGACCGGCTGCGCCCCCAGGTGGCGGACGCCATGATCTACGACCAAATTCAGGGCAGCGACCACTGCCCCATCGGCCTGGAATTACGCGTCTGACCGGCGCATAAACATCAAGGAGGAAGCCATGAAAAAACAGATCTTTGCCTTGGCCGCCTGTGCGCTGGCCCTGGTGTTGACGGCCTGTGGGGCCAAAGCCGCGCAGGTGCGCCCCGCCCAGCTGACCGAGCGGGAAGTGCAGCTGGTGGAGCTGGTGGAAGCCGGGGACCGCACGCAGCTGTTCGATCTGGCACTGCCGCAAGGGGCCACGCAGCTGGACATAATGCAATGGTCTTTGGTGGACGGCGCCTGGCAGGGCGAGATGACTATGGGCGGTGTTGCGGGCAGCCGCCTGTGCCTGCGTGTGGCGGGCCGGGGCGAGCTGGTATATGCTGCGGTGGGCGGCGCAGCTTCCCGCGTGGAGGGCGATCTGACCTTCGGTGAATTGCCCGCGGGCTCCGGCTGCACCGAGACGTGGCTGACCGAGCCTGCGGCGCTGGCGCTGGACACCGAGACGCCGCTGTACTTGTACATCGAAAGCGCGGACGGCACCGTGGAAGTGTTTGCGCCCTCCGCCTATGAGACGCCGGAGAAGCTGGCGGGCTACGCTCGCGTCACCGCCGTCACCGTCCGTCCCACGGCCTGAGCGGGGCAAACCGGAAGCAGAAGGGAAGGGAATCATTTGTTCGATCTTATCAAAGCCGTGATCCTGGGCATCGTGGAGGGCGTCACCGAGTGGCTGCCCGTCTCCAGCACGGGGCACCTCATTTTAGCGGATGAATTCATCCAGCTCGGCGTCAGCGGCGAATTCAAAGAGATGTTCGACGTGGTCATCCAGCTAGGGGCCATTCTGGCCGTAGTGGTGCTGTTTTGGAGCAAGCTGTGGCCGTTCCGGTACACGGGCGCGGTGCGTCACAACAACGAGGGCTTCGGGCGCTATTTCGTGCGCGGCTGGTGCCGTGTGGACGTGTGGCAGATGTGGTTCAAGGTGCTGGTGGCCATCCTGCCCGCCATGATCATCGGCCTGCCGCTGGACGACTGGATGACCGAGCATCTGCACAACCCGACGGTGGTGGCGGCCATGCTAATCTTATACGGCGTGCTGTTTTTGTGGATGGAGAACCGCCATCAGGAGCCACGCCTGTGCGAGCTGTCCGACCTTACTTATAAGGTTGCGCTGGGCATCGGCCTGTTCCAGGTGCTGAGCCTGGTGCCCGGCACCTCGCGCTCGGGCGCCACCATTTTGGGCGCCATGCTGCTGGGCTGCACGCGCACGCTGGCGGCGGAGTTCACATTTTTCCTGGCGATCCCCGTCATGTTCGGCGCCAGCTTCATCAAGGTGCTGAAATTCGGCTTCGATTTCACGGGCACGGAGCTTTCCATCCTGCTGGTGGGCTGCGTGACGGCCTTTGCCGTGTCGATGGCGTCCATCAAGTTTTTGATGGGCTACGTGAAAAAGCACGACTTCAAGGTGTTCGGCTGGTACCGCATCGCGCTGGGCGCGGTGGTGCTGGCGTACTTCTTCCTGCTGAAGCCGATGCTGGGGTAAAAAGCACCGCAAGATGGAAAGGCGCGTTTGCAAAACGCGCCTTTCTTTTTTTGCCTGGAGGAACGGGAGGGGGCGCACGCCATCCCCTTTCATTCCCGTATTTGTTATTTTTTTATCTTGACACGGCGGGCGGAAACGGGTATCCTATCTGGTGGAATAGTTGCATGCGCAACGAGTTGGAGGAAGGTCCCATGAGCCGGCATTTTATGAAGAGCATCAACGTCGTTTCCCGGTGCGCCGCGCTGTACCGCGACGAGGAGCTGGCAAGCCTCGGGCTCAACGGCTATCAGGCGCCCTACGTGCCCGAGATCTGCGCCGCACCGGGCATCACCCAGGATCAGCTGGCCCAGCGCCTGTTTGTCAACCGCAGCAGCGTCACCCGGCAGCTGGCGCTGCTGGAGGAGGCGGGGTTCATCCAGCGCCGCCGCAGCGAAACAGACCGGCGGACCATCGAGGTATACCCCACGGAAAAGATGCGGACCGCCCTGCCCGTGGTGCGGGACACCATGCACCGCTGGCGCGCACTGCTCACCGACGGCTTCACCCCGGAGGAACTGGAGACATTGGAGACCCTGCTGGACCGCCTGGCCGACCGGGCCGCGACCTTGCCGTAAAACTTCTCCGCATCATAAAGAAGGACGCCCCGGTTTGCACCGGGGCGTCCTTTTCCATTCCTATTTCTTGTCCTCAAGCCTTGGGCGGTTCCGGCTGCGAAAGCTCCGGGTCTGGGGGCAGCGGGTCGGCGCAGGCGTCGTAATCGATACCGCGCAGCAGAAGGCGGCGCTGGGTGGCCGAGCGCGTCAGCGCGTACAAAATGCTGCACACCGGCACGGCGAACAGCATGCCCGCGATTCCCATCAAGCTGCCGCAGATGGTGACGGCGCTGAGCACCCAAATGCCGGGCAGGCCCACCTTAGAGCCCACTACCTTCGGGTAAATAACGTTGCCCTCGATCTGCTGGATCACCAGGAGCACCAGCACAAAAATGAGCGCCTGCAAGGGGTTGACCATCAAGATCATGAACGCGCCCACGGCCATGCTGACGAACGCGCCCACAATGGGCACCAGGGCCAGCACCCCCACCAGCGCGCCCACCATAGGCGCATACGGCAGACGAAAAAGCACCATACCCAACCAGCACAGCACGCCCAGGATGCACGCCTCGATGCACTGGCCGGAGACGAAATTGGCAAAGGTGGTGGCGGCCAGATGGGTGACGCCCTCCAGCCAGGCCGCGGCCTTGGCGGGCAGGAACGCCCGGCACACCGCGCGCACCTGCTGTTTCAGCTTTTCCTTGCCCAACAGGATATACAGCGCCAGGATGAAAGCGATGGTGAAATTGGTGACGCCGCCCACCAGGCTGGAAGCCACCTGCACCGTGCCGCCCACCAAGTTGCCCGCGCTGGAGCTGACGTAGCTCATCAGCGTTTTGCCCACGCCGGCCCAGTCGATCTGCAGATCGGCCAGCCACGCCTGCACGGCGGGCCACTCGTCGGCGTGGGCGTTGGCCCACACCATGGCGTTATCGATGAATTTGGGCACGGCGCTGGCCAGCACGCCGAAGGCGTTGACGAATTCCGGGATGACCAGCACCAGCACCACAGCCAGCACGGCCACGATGAACAGCAGCGCCAGCAGGATGCAGACGGGCCGCCGCAGCTTCGCCAGCTTTTTGTATTTGGGCGCCACCAGCACGTGTTTTTCCAGCGCGCGCATGGGCACGTTGAGCACAAAGGCGATGCAGAAGCCCAAAAACAGCGGGAACAGCAGCCTTGCGCCCCAGCACAGGGCCTCCCACAGCACATCCAGATGCTCCAGGGCCCAATACAGCGTCACCGCGCCGCCCAGCAGCAAAAAGATCTTTTTCATAGTGGTCTTGTTGAGATCCATAGCCATTCCCCTTTATCAAATGTAAAAGCGGACAAAGGCGCGGCCTTTGTTGCGCCGCGTCCCTTTGTCCGCTATTGTATCACGATTCACAGGCTTTGGCAAAAAAAGCTTCCACGGCCGCCCGCCCGGCCTGTACGGTGCCCTGCACCAGCGTGTCACTGCCGCCACCGCGGCCCGCCAGCGCCCCGTTCAGCTGCTGCGCAAAGGCTTTCATGCCGCCCCCGGCACGGCCCGCCGCATAGGCAAAGCCGCCCTCCCGCGGACAAAACGCCGCGCACACGCCGGGGCACTGGGCGCACAGCGCCAGGCACAGCCGCCGCAGGCTGTCGCCGGAGAGGCCCTCGTCAAATACCAGCGCATAGGGCGCGCCCGCAAACTCCCGCGCGCGCAGGGCGAACACCTCGGTCTCCAAGGCAGCGCGCCGGGCTTTCAGCGCGGCGTTTTCGGCCAGCAGACGTTCCACCGCCTGGGGCACGGCCTCGGGCGCGGCGGAAAGCGCCGTGCCCGCCGCGTGCAGCGCCGCCATTTTGGCGCGGTAATCCCGCGCCGCGCGCACGCCGCACACCAGCGTGAGCCGCACGCCGCCCTTGTAGCTCTGCGCGCTCAAAATTTTGATGAGCCCCACCTGCCCCGTGCGGGCCACGTGGGTGCCGCAGCAGGCGCAGCAATCGGTCTCCGCCACAGTGACGATGCGCACCGGCCCTTCCAGCGCCTTTTTGCTGCGGTAGGAAAGGGCCGCCAGCTCTTCGGGCGCGGGCACCGCGGCGGTGACGGGGACGTTGTTCCACACCACCCAATTGGCGTTTTCCTCCAGCGCGTCCACCTCCGCCGCCGTCAGCGGGCCGGAGAAATCCACGGTGGTGGCGTCTCCGCCGATGTGGAAGCCCACATTGTCATAGCCGTATTGGCTGTGCACGATGCCGCTGACGATGTGCTCGCCCGTGTGCTGCTGCATATGGGCGAAACGGCGGGCCCAATCCAGGTCGCCCTGCACCATTTCGCCCACGCGCAGGGGCGTGGAGGTGACGTGCGTCACCACGCCCGCCGCCTCGTGAACATCCAACACCCCCGCGCCGCCCAGCGCGCCCTGGTCCGCGGGCTGGCCGCCGCCCTCGGGGTAAAAGGCCGTCTCGGACAGCACCACAGAAAAATTGCCGTCCGGGCGCGGCTCACAGGACACGACCCGGGCGCAGAACTGGGTGCAGTAGGCGTCCTTCTCATACAGTTTCTTCGTTCCCGGCATCCTGTCAGCCCCTCTTCCAAAATTTGTTATTATTGTAACATACTAAAGTGCGGGCGAACATTGGAGAAGCCGCCGATTTTTCTGCGCGCGGATACGCGAAATTTGAGAAAATTAGACAGCGCGCATCAAATGTGTCCCTACGGGGCACACTAATCACCGAACAAGGGCGGACGCCCCGGCGCAGCGCGTTTTGCCGCTGCGGGTTTGGAGGCGCCCCCGGAAAAAGGAGAGACCGTGATGAAAGAACAGACCATTCAGCTTTTGAATGAGATCGCCACCAACGCCGAGATGGGCAAGCACACCGCCGAGGACTTGATGGACCGCGTGGAGGACCCGCGCATGAAAAATGAGCTGCAGCGCCACATCCGCACCTATGAGGACCTGCAGAACCGTGCCCGCGCCATGCTGGCCGTGGAGGGCGAGCTGCCCAAGCAGGAGAGCACCATGACGAAGCTGAGCGCCAAAATGGGCGTGAAGATGAAGACGATCCTGGACCGCTCGCCCCGCAACGTGGCGGAGATGCTGATCGAGGGCAACCACATGGGCGCCACCACCTTGACGGAGGCTTTGAAGGAGAATCCCCAGGCCAACGTGGGCGCCATCGCTCTGGCGCACCGCCTGCAAAACGCGGAAAACGAGTACGCGGACCAACTGGAGAGCTTTTTGTAAGAAGGGCAGGCTTCTGCGCGGCCGTATCCGGCTGGGGAGTTGCCAGGATGGGCAGGCGGGTGCGCGC
>CATXYA010000071.1 GCA_958403605.1 uncultured Oscillospiraceae bacterium | reverse complement strand
AATTCTACAACAGGAGGCTCTTTTTTTCACTGTCCGTTTTTTAGGAGATAGTCCAATGTGAAGTCCCCGGCGCTTTTTTCTCCTTTTATTTCGCCGTGTTGATGAACTGGCGGTTGTCCCACAGGTATTTGACGCCCGAGATCAGCGTGACCGCGGCCACCACCCAACACAGGCCCCAGCTGATGACCTGCGTGGTATAGATGCTGCCGGCAAACGCGCTGCCGCGCACCGCGGCTTCGATGGCATAGCCGAAGTAATAGAAGATGATCGTCAGCATTTGCAGCACCGTTTTGGCCTTGCCCCACAGGTTGGCGGCGATGACCTTGCCGCCGGGCGCGCCCGCGGCGATCATGCGCAGGCCGGACACGGCGAATTCCCGCGCCAGGATGATGACCACCACCACCGGGCTGCAGATGCCGTCCACGATCATGTAAACGAACGCCGTGGTGGTGAGCAGCTTATCCGCCAGCGGGTCGGCAAACTTGCCGAAATCCGTCACCAAGCCGCGCTTGCGGGCGATATTGCCGTCCAGATAATCGGTGAACGAGGCCGCGGCGAAAATGACGCCCGCCGCCAGCATCCAGCGGTTGGCGGCGCACACCATGAACACGGGCACCAGCAAAATGCGCAGCATCGTGAGTTTGTTGGGAAGATTCATCGTGGTCCTCCTTTATTCCGCCAGCTCTGCGTACAGGTCGTACACATCGCTGTCTTTGATCTCGACGGTGTAGAACGCGCCCGGCGCCAGCGGCGGCTCTGCGGCCACGCACACCTCGGCGTCGATATCCGGCGCGTCGGCGCGGGTGCGGCACAGGGACAGGCCGTTCTCTTCGTCGTAGCCGTCGCACACCACTTCCACCGTCTCGCCCACGCGGGCGGCCTGGGCCGCGGCCATGATGTCCGTCTGGATGCGCATGATGGCCTCGGCGCGCTGCTCGCGCAGCTCTTGGGGCAGCTGTTCCATCCGCGTCGCCGGGGTGCCCTCCTCCTCGGAATAGGCAAAACAGCCCAGGCGGGCAAATTTCTGCTCGCGCACAAAAGCGCACAGCTTTTCAAACTGGGCCTCCGTCTCGCCGGGGAAGCCCGCGATCAGCGTGGTGCGCAGCGTGATGTCCGGCATGGCGGCGCGCAGGCGCGCCAGGGCCGTGCGCACCGTCTGCTCGTCGCCCTTGCGGTTCATGGCGCGCAGCACGTCGGAATCGATGTGCTGGATGGGCACGTCCAGGTAATGCAGCACCTTTTCATTGCGCACCATGGCGGCGATAAATTCGTCGGTGATGCGCTCCGGGTAGGCGTACAGCAGCCGGATCCAGCGGATGCCCTCCACCCCGTTCAGCGCGTCCAGCAGCTCGGCGATCTCCACCCGGCCCCGGTCGGCCCCGAAGGCCGTGATATCCTGCGCCACCACGATCAGCTCTTTGACGCCCTCGGCGGCCAAAAACTGCGCCTCCTCCACCAGCGCGGGGACGGTGCGGCTGCGCAGATTGCCGCGGATAAGCGGGATGGCGCAGTAGGCGCAGCGGTTGTTGCAGCCCTCGGCGATCTTCAAATAGGCGTAATGGCGCGGCGTGGAGATGACGCGGGGCGCGTCCAGCGGCAAGTCCGCCTTGGGGCCGTAGGCCTCCAGGTGTCCTTCCGCGGCCAGCCGCTCTAAAATGGCGGCGATGTCCTTGTTGGAGCCCATGCCCACCACGGCGTCCACCTCGGGGATCTCCTCGAGGATCTCGCTTTGGTAGCGCTCGGCCAGGCAGCCCGTCACCACCACCTTCAGCGCGGGGTTCTGCTGTTTGTATGTACAGGCCTCGAGGATGTTCTCGATGGCCTCCGTCTTGGCGCTTTCAATGAAGCCGCAGGTGTTGATAAGGATGCAGTCGGCCTCGGCCAGCTGGGCGGTGGTGGTGTGCCCGGCGGCCAGCAGGGCGTGGGCCATGCGGTCGGCGTCCACCTGGTTTTTGGGACAGCCCAGGGAGATGATGGCGATGGTCATAGGGTCACTCCGTTTCTGTGGATAATTCGTCCAGCGCGCGCTGGACAGCGGCCTTCGCCTCGGCAAAGCCGAAGCCGCGGCGCGCCAAAGCCGCCAGGACCTTGTCGGTCTGTCCGGCGGCGAGCTTGGCGCGGTATTGTTTTTCGATGATGGCAGCGCAGGCGTCCGCCGGGTCTGTATCCAACTCTTCCAGCACGGCGGCCACGGTGTCCCGGTCGATGCCCTTTTCCGCCAGCTGGCGGGCGATCTCCCGCGGGGATTTGTTGCGTCCGGCCAGGTATTTGGCCCGGTGGCGGGCAAAGCGCGCGTCGTCCAGCAGGTCCAGCCGCCGCATCTCCGCCACGGCGGCCGCGGCGGAGTGGGGGTCGAACTTGAGGCACAGCTTGTCGTACAATTCACCGGAGGCGTAATCCCGCAGCGAGAGATAGGAAAGCGCCTTGTCCTTGGCCTTGCGGGTGTCGCTTTCGGCCTGGACGCAGGCCAGCTCGCCCGCGTCCAACACCGTGCCCTCGGCAAGGCCGCTTTTTACCAGCGTCTCCCCGTCCACCGAGAAGAGGAATTCCTCGTCCTCGTCAAACAGGGCGAAGCGCCCCCGTTTCGTCTCTTTGATCTTGGATATCTTCACAGCTCAGCCTGCCGTCAGTCGTCTTCCACCATGATGTCGATGTCGGCCTTGGGCGCGCGGGGCGCGGGCTTGGCCGGCTCTTCCTTGGCGGGCGCCGCGGCTTCTTCTTTGGCCGCGGGGGCCGGGGCCTCGTCGATGGAGGCGGCCTTTTTGGCCGGGCCGCCCTTCTTGCCCGCGAAGATCTCGTTGGCGTGCTCGCGGATCTTGGCCTCCAGCTCGGCGGCGAACTCGGGGTGCTCCTCGAGGTAGATCTTAGTGTTATCGCGGCCCTGGCCCAGGCGCGTCTCCCCGGCGCTGAACCAGGCGCCGCTCTTCTGGATAAGGTTCAGCTGCACCGCCAGGTCCAAAATTTCGCCCACCTTGGAGATGCCCTGGCCGAACATGATGTCGAATTCGGCCTCCTTGAAGGGGGGCGCCACCTTGTTTTTCACGACCTTGGCGCGGGTGCGGTTGCCGATGAACGCGCCGCCCTGTCCCTTCAGGCCCT
This sequence comes from uncultured Oscillospiraceae bacterium, assembly GCA_958403605.1. Lineage (GTDB taxonomy): Bacteria > Bacillota > Clostridia > Oscillospirales > Ruminococcaceae > Ruthenibacterium. Next base: position 4,136 of record CATXYA010000071.1, on the reverse strand, counting down.
CGATGCGGCGCACGTCGATGCGCACGGAAGAGTAGTATTTCAGCGCGCGGCCGCCCGTGGTCACCTCGGGGTTGCCGTAGACGATGCCCACCTTTTCACGCAGCTGGTTGATGAAGATGGCGACGGTGCCCGTTTTGCCGATGATGCCCGTCAGCTTGCGCAGCGCCTGGCTCATCAGGCGGGCCTGCAGGCCCACGTGGGAATCGCCCATCTCGCCCTCGATCTCGGCGCGGGGCACCATGGCCGCCACGGAGTCGATGACGATGGCGTCGATGGCGCCCGAGCGCACCAGCGCCTCGGCGATCTCCAGCGCCTGCTCGCCCGTGTCCGGCTGGCTGACCAGCAGGCTGTCGATATCCACGCCCAGGGCCTTGGCGTACACGGGGTCCAGCGCGTGCTCCACGTCGATGAACGCCACTTCGCCGCCCGCCTTCTGGGCCTCGGCGATACAGTGCAGCGCCAGGGTGGTCTTACCGGAGGATTCCGGCCCGTAGATCTCCACCACACGGCCGCGGGGCAGGCCGCCGATGCCCAGCGCCAGGTCCAGCGAAAGGCTGCCGGTGCTGATGGCGTCCACTTCCATATTCACGTTTTGGCCCAGCTTCATGACGGCGCCCTTGCCGAATTGTTTTTCGATCTGCGCCAGCGCGGTGTCCAGCGCGCTTTTTTTATCGTTGCCCGTCTTTTTTTCCGCGGTGGGAATGGGGGTCTTCTCTTTTGCCATAATATCCTCCTGCAAGTGTCTTTGAAGTAGTGGATTGCTTTCGTATCTCTATTGTATCACAGGGCATGTCCTATAAACCGGACTTTTGCCCCGATGGCCGATCCTCAACTGAAATAGTATACCCGAAATCGCCGGATTTTGCAATTTTCCTTGCCGTCACCGCGCGGGGGTTGCCCGCCAGGTCGCGGTGCACCTGCACGTCCGCGTAGCCCGCGCGGCGGCACAGCGCCGCCACCGCCGGGCCCTGGGTGTCGCCGATCTCCAGCACCAGCGCGCCGCCGGGGCGCAGGGCGGGCCAGTAGGCCGGGACGATGTGCTCGTAAAACGCCAGCCCCCCGCGGGGCGCGGTGAGCGCCAGCTTTGGCTCGGCCAGCAGCTCCGGCGCCAGGGTGCGGTACTCCTCCTCGGTGACATAGGGCGGGTTCGACACCACCACATCCCAGGCGTTTTCCTCCGGCGCCCAGGTGAAAACATCGGCCTGCACCAGCGCCAGGGGGCTTTGGTAGCGGGCGTTGTTTTTCGCCAGATACGCAAACGCCGCGCCGGAAACCTCCAGCGCGGTGACGGCGGCGCCGGGCACGTGCAGCGTCACGGCCAGGGCCAGGGCCCCCGTGCCGCTGCAAAGGTCCAGCACCCGGGGGCTTTTCTGCCGCCGGGCGGCCGCGATGGCCAGCTCGGCCACACACTCGCTGTCCGCCCGGGGAATGAGCACTCCCGGGCCCACCGCCACCGTGAAATCGAAAAAGTCCCACTCCCCCGCCAGGTACTGCAGGGGCTCGCGCGCCGCGCGCCGGGCCGTCAGCGCCTCAAGGCGCTGCTGCTGCCCGGCTGTGAGAACGGCGTCCGGGTCCACCTGCGGGTCGGGCGCGCCGGCGATGCGGCACAGCTGCGCCGCGTCAAAGGCGGCGTCCTCAATGCCCGCCCGCTCCAACTGTTCCCGGGCCGCCAGAAAAGCGGCGCGGGCCGTCACCATTTGCCGTCGTCCCGGTTTTCGGGCAGCACGGGCAGCACCGCGGCAATGGCGCACTCGATCATGGAATCGTCCGGCTCGCTGGTGGTGATGCGCTGCAGCCACAGGCCGGGCGCGGACACGGCGCGGGTGAGCCAGTTGTCGTACCGGCCACAGAGCTTCAAAATTTCATAGCTGACGCCCATCACCAGCGGCAGGCAGACCAGCTTCAGCAGCACGCGGCTGCCCAGGCTGTTCCAGGGCACGGCGCTGAACACCAGAATGGACACCAGCAGGATGATGAGGATGAAGCTGGTGCCGCAGCGCGGATGGAAGCGGCTGCAGGGGCGGATGTTTTCCACGGTCAGCTCCTTGCCCGCCTCATAGCAGGTGATGGTTTTGTGCTCGGCGCCGTGATAGCGGAACATGCGCGCGATCTCAGGCATTTTGCTGACGAGGGCCATGTAGCCCACCACGATGGCGATCTTCAAAACGCCCTCCAGCGGGGTCTTGAAGCCGCCCAGGGGCAATATCTTATCCAGCAGGCTCACCAGCACCGTGGGCAGCACCATGAACAAGACGATGGCCAGCAGGCCGCCCAGCACGGCGGCGACCGCCATCAGGAAATTGGTGGCCTTTTCGCCGAAGGTCTTTTCCAGCCAGCGGTCGAATTTCGACTGCTCGGCCTCGGCCTCCTCGGCGGTCATGGACAGCTCGGCGCTCTTCATCAGGCAGTTGTAACCGTTGAGCAGGCTCTCCACAAAGCTGGCCACGCCGCGCACCACAGGGATCTTTTGCCAGCCGTGCTTTTTCACGGGGGTGACCTCGGTGAAGATGTCGCCGTCGGGCTTGCGCACGGCCACGGCCATTTTTTCCGGGCCGCGCATCATGATGCCCTCCATGAGGGCCTGTCCGCCGACGCTGGTTTTGAACGTGCAAGAATCGTTTTTCTTCAAGATGGGGTTCCTTCCTTTTGGGCGATGGGCAGGCGCACGGTGACCGTGGTGCCCTGGCCGACGCGGCTTTGCAGCTCCAGCGCGCCGCCGTGGGCGGAGACGATCTCATCCACCACGGCGAGGCCGATGCCGCTGCCGCGCACAGCGCCCTTGCCCTTATAAAATTTGGTTTTGACATTCTCCAGGTCCTCGGGCGCAATGCCCTGGCCCTGGTCGATCACATTGACATAGGCGCTGCGCCCGTCCTGCAGCAGCTCGATGGTGATGGTGCCGTCCGGGGGCGAATACTTGACGGCGTTGTCCAGGATATTGACGAACACCTGGCGCAGCCGCGCCGGGTCGGCGCGCACGGGCACGGGCTCCTCCGGCTCCTCCCAGACAAGGCGCAGGCCCTCCAGCTGGATGCGCTGGCCCATCATCAGGGCCGTGTCGGACACCTCCGCCACCAGGTCCAGCCGCTGAAACTGCAGCTTGAGGCCGTTCTGCATGCGCGAAAAATCCAGCAGCTCCTCCACCATGGCGTACAGCCGGTCGGCCTCGCTGGCAATGACCTGCAGGCCGCGGCGGTAATTGGGGTCCTCAGGGTCGCGGATGTTGGCCATGGTCTCCACCCAGCCCTTGATGGAGGTGAGCGGTGTGCGCAGCTCGTGCGACACCGAGGAGATGAACTCGTTTTTGATGCGCTCGGTCTTGTCCAGCTCCCCGGCCATGCGGTTGATGGTCTCGGACAGCTTGCCGATCTCGTCGTCGTATTTGTTTTCGATGCGGATGTCCAGGTTGCCCTTGGCGATCTTGGAGGCCGTGGCCTCGATGACGCCGATGGGCCGCACGATGCTGCGGATGAAAAACATGCCGGACCAGATGGAAAAGCCCAGCACCGCGCCCACCACGGCCAGGCTGGCCAAAACGAGGTTGCGGATGGTGCGGTCCAGCAGCGTCAGGCTGGTGACGAGGCGGATGGCCGCCAAGTCGCCGCTGGCCACGGGCAGCATCGCCGTCCAGGCCAGCACCTTTTCCCCGGTGGCCGATTGGGACACCGAGCGGGCGGTGCCCTCCTCGCTGGCCGCGGCGGCCGCCAGGTCCTTGGCGGCGGAGGTCTGGGCGCTGGCAAAGCCCGTGGTGGTGACGGCCACGCTGCCCGCGCTGTCCACCAGCATCAGCTCAAATTTGTCCTTTTCCGCAAACTGCTCCACCATGCGGCGCAGCACCACCTCCCGGCTCTCGGGGGTGGGGGCGTCGGTGGCCCGCAGCTGTGTGATGAGCGTGGCGGCCCGTGTCTCCAGGGCCCGCGCCGCGCCGTCGTAATAATTATAAATAGAGTAATAGAGGAACACGGCCTCCGCGGCCAGCAGCACCAGCATGGTGATGAGCAGGCTGCCCCGCACCCAGCGTTTGGTGATACTGTCCATGGCCGTTTCCCCCCTTCCCTGTCCTTTACAGCGCCGGACGGCTCAGCTGTTCCAGCGGTAGCCGTAGCCCCACACCGTCAAAATAAGCTTGGGGTTCG
>CATXYA010000070.1 GCA_958403605.1 uncultured Oscillospiraceae bacterium | reverse complement strand
TGCCCGTCGTCCTCGAGGCCGAAACAGAGCACGCTGCCGCTGCCATAGTTGGCCGCGAACAGCAGCGCCGCCGCCGGGCTCACCGCCACGTGACAGGTGGCCGCGCCGGGAGCCTCCTTAGAGCCTTGCCAGGTGAGCGCCCCATCGGCCTCCACACGGTAAGCGTCCACCCGGGCCTTGTCCGGCTGCTCACTGGCGGCGTAGAGCCAGCCGTCCGCCAGCGCCAGGAACGAAGGGTTCGGCGTCTCGCTCCACGTCCCGCGCAGCGATGCGGCGCCGGTGTCCGCCGCCACATCGAAGAGATAGATGCCCTTGCTGCCGCTGCCCGCGGTGTAGGTGCCCACATATAAACGGTCCATGCCGCCGCCTCCTTCAAAAAATGGTTTCATCGGTGAAGCGCCACGTGCGGACGAAGGTCTCGCTGGCGCCCGGCGCCACCTGCCAACGGGCGTAGACCTCGGTGCACACGCAATGCTCAATGCCCCACAGCACCAGCCGGGCCGGGGCGAAATGCACCGTCTCACTGACCGCCGCCGGGCTGTCCGCATGGCTGAGGCGCCAGGCGAAGTCCGGGCAGGGCAGCAGGTCCGCCGCTTCGGTGGTCTTGTGGTACTCCCGGTCCTGCATCGGCTGGTCCCAGACCACGGTTTGGCCCTGGGCGCGCAGCACGCCCGGCGCGGAGACGCTGCGGTCCGGCAGCTGGTGGGCCGCCCGGGCAATGTCCGCAATGGCGCCGTCCAGCGGCAGCTCCAAACGGTATCCCGGCCCCACGGGCAGGCCGTCGATGGCCACAAAGTTGTGCTGGTATTCCCAGAGGTCCCACGGGCGCGTGCCTTCGTTGACCAGCGTGGTGGTGAGGGTCAGCGTGTTTCCTGCCGCCCGCAGCTCTTTTTCAAGGCGGCCCGCCACGCGCAGGCAGGGCGTCAGCGTCTGGGTGAAGGCCACCCGGTCCGCCTGCTGCCGCCAGCGGGTGGGATAGGGCTGCACCCGGTAGTGCTTCCACATATCATATGCGCCGCCCGCGGGCCGCTGGACCAGCAGGCCCACGCCCAGCTTGGGGAACAGCTGCCCCGGCGCCGCCTCGGCCGCCAAGTCATCCCAGGCGAATTCCCCGCACAGGCCCTCGCCGCGGCAGGTGGCGCGGTCCGGGCGCAGCTGCTCGGGCTGGCAGAAGCGGTGGCGGCCATGCAGTACCACCTGCCGCACCACGGCGCAGGTGTCGAACCGCTCGCTGAACAGCCCCTCGTCCGGGCTGCGCAGCGTCACGGTGAGATGCTCCGTCTTCAGTTCCATGGCGTTTCCCCCGTCAGCGCCGTGTAGGCCTCCTGCGTGCGGGCGGCCACAAAGGCGGCGCTGGCCGCCAGATAGCGTTCGCCCAGCTCCGCGGTCGCGTCCCGCGGGTCGTACACCACGCACTTGTCCGCCGGGGGATCGCCCGCAAAGGTGCAGCCGTCCATAATGCCCCAATCGGTGCTTTTCAGCTTTTCCGGTTTCGGCGGCAGCTGGGAAAGGTCCACGTTTTCCGGGCACAGCGCCATTTGGATGGACGTCTCCAGGCGGGTGGCGTGGCCGCGGTCCCCGTCATTGGGGTCGAAGGAGGCGATGCCCATCAGGCACAGCACCTTGCTTTGCGTGGTGGCGGAAAATTCCACCGCCAGCCGCTCCAGCACCGCCACCTGGTTTTCCGCGCCGTGGCCGTTGACGAGCACGATCAGCTTGTATCCCTGCCGCGCCAGCAGGCGCAGGGATTCCCGCACCAGGAGGGCGAACAGCTCCTCGGGGCTGTAGAAGCTCTTCACCGTGTTTTTCGGCACATCCATGCCCACGAGGTACTGCGTGGTGTCGGCAAAGCCCGCGTCCGCCAGCAGCCGGGAGCTGCGCTCGCGCTCGGTGCCCCAAAACAGCGGCGGCAGCACGACGCCCCCGGTCTGCCGGGCAGCCCGGCGGGCCACCTCGGCGGCGGCCAGCGGGTCGGTGCCGAAGGGCATGGCGGGGCCGTGCCATTCCAGCGGGCCCACGGGCAGATAGGCGATGGAGCAGCGCGCCTGCTCGGCCAGCAGCTCCCCCGGCCGCAAAAATTCAAATTGAACGGTGCGCATGGAAAAGACCTCCTTGTAAACGGGCGCGGCGGCCCGTGTTTATGGGGCGATGGCGGCGCGCATCACGTTTTCCTGGGTGATGGCGGCGCCCGTGAATTCTCCGGTGATGTGCCCGTTGCTGAGCACCAGGCAACGGTCGCTCATAGAGACCAGCTCCGGCATGTCGGAGGACACCATGACGATGGAGATGCCGCTTTGGGCCAGCTCGTTCATCAGCTTATAGATCTCCGCTTTGGCGCCCACGTCGATGCCCTTGGTGGGCTCGTCCACGAAGAGGATCTCCGGCTGGGCCAGCAGCCACTTGCCCAGCACCACCTTTTGCTGGTTGCCGCCGGACAGGTTGACGATGACGGTCTCCAGCGAGGGCGCCTTCACCCGCAGGCGGTCAAAGATGCCCTGGGCCCGGCGTTTTTCCTCTTTTTTGTCGATGAAATACTGCTTGGGCAGATCCTTCAGCGCGCACAGCGTCAGGTTTTCCCGCACGCTGAGCACCCAGACGAAGCCCGAGCGCTTGCGCTCCTCGGTGACGAAGCCCAGCCCGGCGCGGATGGCGTCCTTGGGCTGGCGGATGGCCACCTCCCGGCCGTGGACGAACACCTGTTTGGAGACGCCGCGGGTGATCTGCCCAAAGACGGCGCCCAGCGTCTCGCTGCGCCCGGCGCCCACCAGGCCGCCGATGCCCAAAATTTCGCCCCTGCGCAGGGAAAAGCCGATGTCCTCCACAATGTTTTTGCCCTGGATGGTGGGGTGCGGCACCGTCAGGTGCTCCACCCGCAGCACCTCCGGGCCGATCTCTACCGGCTCCTTGGGGTACAGGTTTTCCACCTTGCGGCCCACCATCTCCTCGATCAGCTGCTTTTGCGCCACCTCGGCCACGGGGCGGCTGGAGATGAACTGCCCGTCGCGCATCACCACCACCCGGTCCGCGATGCGGAAAATCTCGTCCAGCTTGTGGGTGATAAAGATGCAGGAGATGCCCTTTTGCCGCAGCCCGCCGAGGAATTCCATCAGCAGATCCACCTCGTCGTCGGACAGGGCGCTGGTGGGCTCGTCCATCACGATGATGCGCGGGTCCCTGCGCAGCGCCCGCATGATGGCCAGCATCTGCAGCTGGCCGCTGTTGAGGCTGCGGGCCTTCTCCTTGGGCGGGACGTTCAGCCCCACCTGGTGCAGGATCTTTTCCGTGTTGGCGTACAGCGTCTTGTAATCCACAAAGCCCGCTTTGCCCGGCAGGTTGCCCACAAAGACGTTTTCGGCGATGCTGGCGTCCAGCATCATGTTCAGCTCCTGGTACACCATCTCGATGCCGCAGTCCTCGGCCACCTTGACGCTGGTGAACTCGCGCTTCTGGCCGTCCACCCAGATCTCGCCCTCATAATCCCTGTTGGTATAGGTGCCGCTGAGCACCTTCATCAGCGTGGATTTCCCCGCGCCGTTCTCGCCGCAGATGGCCAAGATCTCGCCCTTCTCCAGCGCGATGGACACGTCCTTCAGCGCAATGACGCCGGGGAAGCGCTTGGTGATGTGACGCATTTCCAAAATTGTTCCGCTCATGTCGGCGCGCCTCCTTTCCGGCTCACTCTTCGCCGCCCGCTTTGCGGCGGTATTTGTCGATGAAGATGGCGATCAGCAGAATGACACCGAAGATCAGGTTTTGCCAGAAGGTGGAGATGCCCATGACGATGAGCACGTTTTGGATGGTGGCGAAGAGGATGCACCCCAGGGCGGAGCCCACGATGGTGCCCTGCCCGCCGAACATGGACGTGCCGCCGATGATGACGGAGGCCATGATGGTGAGCTCGGTGCCCGTGCCCGCCGCGGGCTGGGCCGTGGCGAAGCGCGAGGCGATGAGGATACCTGAGAGCGCCGCAAAGGCGCTGACCGCCGTGTAGATGGCGATCTGCTTTGCCACCACATTGATGCCCGCCAGGTGCGCCGTCTCGCGGTTGCCGCCGATGGCCAGCACCGAGCGCCCAAACTTGGTGCGCGAGAGCAAAATGTGCCCCAGCACGCCGATGAGGACGGCGTAGAGGATGGGCATGGGCACCAGGCCGCCCACCTTGGTTTGGCTCACGGCCTTGAAGCTGTCGGAAAAGCCGGAGATGGCCAGCGCCTCGGTGGACACCGAAATGATGCCGTTGATGACGTACTGCATCCCCAGCGTGGCGATGAAGGCCGGCAGTGCAAAGCGCACGATGATGACGCCGTTGGCAAAGCCCACCACACTGCCGCCCGCCACGGCGATGAGCATCGCCAGCGGCAGGGGCAGGCCCGCCTTCAGGCAAAAGGCACAGATGACGCCGCCGAAGCTGGTGACGGCGCCGATGGAAAGGTCCATGCCGCCGCCCGCCATCAAAAAGGTGATGGGCACCGCCACGATAAAGGAAAAGCTGGCCGTTCGCAGGATGTCCAGCAGGTTGGTGATGTTGAAAAAGTTGGCGTTGACGATGGCGACGGCGATCATCAGGATGCCCAGCGGCAGAATGGTGCCCATCTCCGGCTTTTGCAGCAAATTTTTTGCCAGGCTGCCCCGCGGCGGCGCCGTCAGCGCCTTGGGGGAACCGGCCAGGGTGGGATTTTCAAGCTTGCGGTCTTTTGGCTCCATCATTACTTCCCTCCAAAAAGGGCGCGGCCGCGCCTGATGTATTCGATCGTTTATTCCGACATGTCGATGCCGTTTTCCGACACCCAGCCGTCGATGTCCTCGGGGAACAGCACCTTGGTCTGGATGGGCTGGCTGTAATCCAGCGTTTTGCCCTCGTACAGGTCCTTGGCAACATAGCAGGACTGGTAGCCGATCTGGTACCACATCTGGGCCACGGTGCAGTCCATGGTGCCCGCCTGGATGGCGCGCAGGATCTCGGGCGCGTCGTCGATGCCCACCACGTGGAACTTGCCCTGCAGGCCCTTTTCCTCCACGAAGGCCGCGCCGCCCAGGCCCGCGTAGCTGTCGAAGGACACCACGCCGTTCAGCTCGGGGTGTGTCAGGTACAGCGCGGACAGCTTGTCCACCGCCTTGGAGGCGCTGGAATCGCATTCCTCATAGCTGAGGATGTTGGCGTCGGGGCGCAGCTCCTTCAGCCGGTCCTCAAAGGCCTGGCGCTGGTCGTTCTGGCTGGTGGCCGTCAGCGCGGTCTGCATGGTGCAGACGTTGATGGCCTCGCCCTCCGGGATGGCCTTCACCAGCGCCTCAGCGGCGTTCTTGCCCAGGTTGATGGGGTCGGTGCCGATCTCCGCGTCGCAGTTGGTGCCGCCGTCGCCCACCGCCAGGCCGATGACTGTCAGCCCCGCGTCCTTGGCGCGCTGTAAAACGTCGGCGAACATGTCGGGGTCGGCCACGCACGGCATGATGATGTCGGCGCCGTTGGTGATGGCCGTCTCCGTCAGGTTGACCATTTCCGTGTAGGCGTTGGCCGATTGGGGCGCTAAGTACTGGCCGTCCCAGCCCAGCTCCTCGCAGGCCTTTTTGAAGCCCTTTTCGCATTGGCCCCAAGCCGCGCCGCCGGACATGACGGAGATCTGATAGACCTTGAGCCGCTTTCCCGCCGGGGCCGCCGCGCTGGCGGCGGGCGCACTGCCCGTACCGGACGCCGCGGGCGCGCCGGCGGCTGAGGATGACGTGCCGCCGCAGGCGGCCAACAGAGAAACGCCGACGGCTGCCGCCGCCAAGCCTGCCAAGAACCGTGCCTTTTTCATGAAAAACCCTCCTGTTTCTTAGAGATGGGGCGGCTCGCAAGTGTTCCGCCCCTACGGTTTTGAAACATATGATATGTTTCTCGGTAACATCATCATACCATCATTATGTTTCGCTGTAAATATTGTATCTTCCCAAAAAGCGAGGGCACTTTTACAGCGTTTTTCACAAGAATTCCTCCTTTTTCCACAAATTATAATGGCCTTATTTGTCATATCCTTTTCGTTTTCCGTCTTCGCCCGGACGTTTTTTCCTCTTTTTTGCTCCAAACATCCTTTCATTGATCTCTATTTTAGAGAAATACCCCTTGTTCTTTTCGCCCTGTTCCGGTATAATAAGGGCGTTGAAAGCCGGAATCACCGCCGGCATTTCATGATGTTTGGTATCGGAGGGATGTCTCAAATGGCGGAGAAAGCCTACTTGCATGTGTACCATCGCCTGAAGGAGCAAATTGAGCACGGCGCTTACCCGGTGGGCACGCTGCTGCCCACCGAGACTTCCCTGCAGCAGGAATTCGGCGTCAGCCGCACCACAGTGCGCAAGGCGGTGTCGCTGCTGGTGGCGGACGGGTATATCCATGTGCAGCAGGGCCGCGGCACCGAGGTGGTGTCCGGCGTGCCGGCGCCGCACTATTATAAGTTCCACAATGTCACGGGCATCCAGGAGATCTTCCCCGCTGTGGACAAACCTATCACCATGCGCAGCATGTATATCGACCGCGCGCCCGCCAGCGCGGAGACGGCCAAGGCGCTGGAGGTGGAGCCGGAGACGGAGGTCTTCCGCATCCAGCGCATCCTGTCCATCGACGGCAAGCCCTTCGCGCTGATGAAAAATTACGTGCGCACCGACGTGGCACCCGGCCTGGATCATTACCAGGCCCGGCTGCGGGACCTCTACTCGTTCCTGGAGCAGCAGTACGGTGTCACCTCCGCCTCGGGCTGCGAGCACATCTCCGCCGCCGCGGCGGGGTTTGTGGAATCCCAGCTGCTGGAGGTGGAACCCGGCGCGCCGCTGCTGCTGTGCACCCGCTACGCCCAGGCCCAGCACGGCCCCCTGGAATTCGCCAAGACCTACCTGCGGCCCGACCGGTACGACCTGGTGGTGCAGATGCAGGGCTGGCCCGCCCAGGGCGTCACGCCCATGCCCACTGATCTGGAACATTTGGAGGAAGAATAAAAAGGAAAATCCCGGCGGCTCGTTTCGAGCCGCCGGGATTTTTTTGATGGAGCGGGCAGGCGCGCGGGCGCCCCCTCATCCGACTGGCGAGGGATGGGGATGGGCAGGCCGGTGCGCGCCCCCTCATCCGCCTCATTGCATTCGGCACCTTCCCCCACCGGGGGAAGGCAATTGTTTTTCCTCGCTTTCGCGGAAAAACAACGTAGCTTTACGTTTACTTAAAGATATTCACAAGCGTAAAGCGGATAGCAAGTAAGAGCAGGGCGGCTTGCCGCCCGCGTTCGCCTTCCCCCGGTGGGGGAAGGTGGCAGC
>CATXYA010000069.1 GCA_958403605.1 uncultured Oscillospiraceae bacterium | reverse complement strand
AAAAGGCTTTCCGTCAGCTGCGTTTCCATTGCCATCCCTACGGTTTTTAGTATGGCATTTCTTGTATGGCATTAGTCAAACCGGGCCATATTCTTACCGAATCGAAAAGGCGGTGACCGGATCATGTTTGTTTTATTACTGCGCACGCTGCTCATCTATGTGCTCATCATTATCGCCATGCGGCTGATGCGCAAAAAACAGCTCGGAGAGCTGCAGCCCTCCGAGCTTGTGTCCCCCATTCTGATTTCGAACCTGGCGTCGATCTCCATCGAATCGCCGGAGCTGCCCATCACCGGCAGCCTGGTGCCGGTGTTCACCATTGTGGCGCTGGAAATTTTGCTTTCGGCGCTGTGCGTCCGCAGCCCCAAGGCGGCCAAGCTCGTTTCGGGCAGTCCGCGCGTGATCATCCGCAACGGCAGGATCGAACAATCCACCTTGAAAGACCTGCGCTTCACGGTGGACGATTTGATGGAGGCGCTGCACGGGAAGGATATCTTCGAGCTTTCAGACGTGGCGTTTGCCGTGGTGGAGACCAACGGCAGCATCAGCGTGCAGAAAAAATTCGAGGCCGACACCCCCATCAACCGGGATTTGAAGCTGACCGGGCCGAAGGCGACCCAGCCCTCCCTGCCCGTCATCGTGGATGGCCTGTTTGAAGAGGACAACCTGCGCGGCTTCGGGTTGGACAAGGCCTGGGCCAAAGCCTGCTGCGAGCGGCAGGGCTGCCCGGTGCAGGAAGTATTGCTGCTGCTGTGCAACGACGCCAAAGAAACGATGCTGATCCGAAAGGAGGCCACCTGATGCGCCGCATCCGAGTTGCCTGGGCGATCCTCTTGGTTTTGGTGCTGTGCGCCGTCTGCACCCACATTGCCGTCCACACTGCGGTGGAACGCACCATAGAGGAGCTGGACACGGTGGCGACACTGGCGGACGCCGGAGAGCTTGAAAAAGCCGCCGCCGCTATCGACGTCATGAATGAAAATTTCGACCGCCGTGCCCACCTGTTTGAATTTTTCATCAAGCGGGAGACGGTCTCCGGGGTCGCCGTCAATCTGCACGGGCTGGCGGCCTATGCCGACGAGGAAACGGTGCTGGACCTGTCCAGTGAGGTGGCCAAGGCGCGGGAGCAGGTGCACATGATGGAACATCTGTTTTCGTCGATTTTTTAAAGGGGCGCGGCGGAAACGGGAACGCCGGTCAGCCGTCCGTCCCCTTCACCGCCAGCACATCGCCGGGCTTTGTCAAACTGGTGAGCTTCACCACCTGTCCGGCCAGATACTCCGGCGTCTGCTGGAAACCGGACTGCTGCCAAAAGGAGAGATAGTGGAGGAACTGCCAGGTGGTGCAGTAATAATAAAAATCAAGGTCCACCTGCTCTTGCCGGGGTGCGGTGTTGAACAGGTCGGCCTCCTTGAAATAAGCCAAGGCACGCCGGCAAAAGTAATCGAGATCATACTGTTCCAGCTGGGCGGTCAGGATCAGCTGGAACACTTCCTTTTCCCGGTACACATAACGAAACGTTGCCAATGCGATCTGATAGATCCGCTCATCCTCAGATGCCGCGCTTTGGGTCTTCAACAGCCCGCCGGCCAAGACGGTGATATAGCTTTTTGCCGTTTCGTCCACCAGCGTCTGCATCAGCTCATACTTGTCTTTGAAGTAGGTATAAAAGCTGGAACGGCTGTAGGTGGAACGCGTGATGATATCCTGGATGGTGATCTCGGAAAACGGCTTTTGGGCAAGCAGCCCCACAAAAGCTGCGATAAAGGCGCGGTAAGCGCGCTTGGTGGTATTCGCCATAAAAACGCCTCTTTTCAAAACAAGACAAAATATCCAGATTCGTTCAAAGCTGGACAAACCCTTCCAAATTGAAAATTGAATTTTTGCAGGATATCCTTATCATAAAGGATATGGGCCAAAAAATAAAGCAATGATTCTAAAACATGGAGGGTAATACTGATGAAAAAACTTGAAGGCAAAGTTGCCATCGTCACCGGGGCCACCGCCGGCATCGGCCTCGGCATCGTCGAGTGCTACGTCGAAGAGGGCGCCAAGGTGGTCTTTTGCGGCCGCCGCAGCGAAAAGGGCGAGCAGATCGAGAAGGACCTGCGGGACAAGGGCTATGACGTCAAGTTCGTCAAAGCCGATATGACGAAGCTGGAGGATGTGGAAAATCTCTTCGCCACGGCGAAAGAGACCTATGGCCGCCTGGATATCCTGGTCAACAACGCCGGCATGCTGAAAAACTTCTCCCTGGCGGAAATGGACCTGGAGAAGGATCTGGATGCGGTGATCGACCTGAACCTGAAAAGCTACTTCGTGGCCACGAAGTACGCCGTCAACGCTATGCCGGACGGCGGCGCCATTGTGAACGTCGCGTCCATCGGCGGCTTGAGCGGCGCGCCCATGCTCTCCTCCTACGGCGCCACCAAGGCGGGCGTCATCTCCCTGACGAAAACCACTGCCGTCGAAATGGCGCCCCGCAAGATCCGCTGCAACGCCATCTGCCCGGGCACCATCTTCTCCGAAATGATGCCCCGTGACGGCGAATTCACCCAGGCGACCATGGCGATGATTCCCATGGGCCGCGGCGGCGAGCCGCGCGAGATCGGCACCGTGGCGGTGTTCCTGGCCAGTGAGGATTCCTCCTACGTGACCGGTAACAGCATCGTGGTGGACGGCGGCATGACCGCTTCCTGAGCACACGGAGTTTATTGCAGAAAAAGGGACGCTTCCTTGTGAAGCGTCCCTTCCCTTTTATCGCGTTTATTGCTCCGTCCGCTTTTTATTCAGCAGCTCCTTCAATTCGTCCATGAAGGTATTGATATCGCTGAACTGGCGGTACACAGACGCAAACCGCACATAGGCCACTTCGTCGATGCGTTTCAGCTCCTGCATCGCCAGTTCGCCGATGTACATGCTGGAGATCTCGCGGTCATAGGAATTCAGCAGCGCCTGCTCGATATTGTCCACCGCTTTTTCCAGCACCCCATAGGGCACGGGCCGTTTTTCACAGGCGCGCACCAGGCCGCTCAGCAGCTTCTGGCGGTCAAAGGCCTCCCGGGACTTGTCTTTTTTGATGACCATCAAAGGAACGGTCTCCACGATCTCATAGGTCGTAAACCGTTTGCCGCAGGTCAGGCACTCCCGGCGGCGGCGGATGCGCTCTCCATCGTCAGCCGGGCGGGAATCGATCACCTTCGATTCGATCTCTCCGCAATAAGGACATTTCATGCTCCTCGTTCTCCTTTTACCCGTTGTATAGAATACCGGGCGCTTTTGAAATACTATTTGTATTTAACCATGAATTCCAAATTTTTGCAAGAGGCCGAACCAAAAAGGGCGGAAAAAGGCGTGTGGGAATCTCCCCACACGCCTTTTTGACGCCTGAAAGTCAGGCTTTTTTCTTTTTGGGCGCATTTTTGCGGCGGTTTTCCCACGCCACCCACAGCGGCCCGGCAATGCACACGGAGCTGTAGACGCCGGAGACCATGCCGATGATGAGCGGGAACGAGAACGTGAAGATGCTGTCAAGGCCAAAGATCACGCTGATCACGCACACGCTGCCCAGTGCCAGCAGCGTGGACACCGTCGTGTTGATGGTGCGGTGCAGGCTCTGGTTGATGCCGGTGTTGACGAGGGACGGGAAATCGAAGTGCTTCTTGCCCGCCAGGCTCTCGTTTTCACGGATGCGGTCATAAATGACGACGGTGTCGTTGATGGAGTAGCCCAAAATGACCAGCATCGCCGCGATGAAGTTGCCGTTCAGGGGGATGCGCAGCACCACAAAGATGCCGAAGATGACGATCATATCGTTGAGCAGCGCCACGATGCTGGTGGCCGCGCCGCGCAGGCCGCCGATCTTTTTGAAGCGGACGGCGATATACAGCAGGATGAAGACCGCCGCCGCCACGATGCCCACGATGCTCTTGGCGAAGAATTCGCCGCCGATGGTGGGGTCGACGTTGCTCATGGAGAGCTGCGCGAAGCTGTTATCGGGATAATTCTTTTCCAGCATGGCTGTCAGGTCTTCCACGCCCTCTGCGGACACCGTCTCGGTGCCGGGCAGGGAGATCGTCATGGTCTGGGAATCAGAGGCGATGGAGCTGCCGGTCTGCAGCTTGACGTCGGAGCCCAGGAACGACTTCACGTCTTTTTCCACCTCGCTCATGGGGGCTTCCCCGGTGTAGCTGTAGGTGAGCACAGCGCCGCCCTTGAACTCAATGTCCAGCTTGACGCCGAAAATGACGCTGAACAGCAGGATGAACACCACCAGGCAGGCGGAGAAAAGGAAGAACTTCTTGCGGTTGCCCACAATGTTGAGCTCTTTTTTCTCCTTGGGCTGCTGGCCCTGCCGCGCCGCGCCGTAAAACACCGGCTTGCGCATGCATTTCAGCTTCGAGATGCCTTTCAGCATCACACGCGTGGAGAGCACACCGAACACGAAGTTCAGCAGCACGCCCACCAGCAGGGTGTAGCCGAAGGAATAGATGGTGCCCGCCGTGGAGGGGCCGAAGGCAAAGAAGATGGGCTTCAGCAGCTTGGCGAAGAAGCCGTTGGTGGGGCCGAAGGCGCCCATCAGCATCACAGCCACAATGATGACCGTCACGTTGCCGTCGATGATCGGCGCCAAGCCGCGGGCAAAGCCGGACTGCAGCGCGCCGTCGATGGTCTTGCCCTTGCGGATCTCCTCGCGGATGCGCTCGGCGGTAATGACGTTGGCGTCAACGCCCATGCCGATGGCAAGAATGATACCCGCAATGCCCGGCAGCGTCAGGGTGAAGCTGTTGAGCACCGAGAAATAGCCCGACACAAAGGCCAGCGTCATGGCCGTCTGGCCCAGCAGGGCGATGGTGGCGATGGCGCCCACCAAACGGTAATTCAAGATCATAAAGACCGCCACCAGGATAAAGGCGATCACGCCCGCGATCACCATGGCCTGCAGGCTGTTGGCACCCAGGCTGGGGCTGATGGTGCTGTAATTCTCCGCCGTCAGGGCGAAGGGCAGCGCGCCGGAATTGATCTGGTTGGCCAGGGTGATGGCGCGCTCCCGCGTCTCGTCGTCCGAGCCGCCCAGCGTGATCATGGCATGGCCGTCGGTGATGGCGCTGTTGACCGTGGGATAGTTGATCATCGTGTCATCCATCCAGATGGAGATGGTCCCCTTGCTTTCGGCCAGGCGCTTGGTGGCCTCGGCAAACTTGCCCTTGCCGGAATCGTTGAGCTCCAGCGAGACATAGTATTGGCCGTAGGTCTGGCTGCTGCGGTCACTGTCCACGGCGGCGGTGGCGGATTTCACATCGCTGCCTTCCAGCACGATATTTTCCGCCGTGACGCCCGAGGGCTTGCCCTCGCTGTCCGTTTCATGGCCTTCCCGGAACGTCAGGTGCGCCGTGGCGCCGATCTCCTGAATGGCGGCCTCGGGGTTGAAATCCGTCTCCCCTTCTTTCCAGGGGAAGCGGACGATGATACGGTCTTTATTGTAGTCCGTATACACCTCGTTGTCCGTGATGTTCAGGTTGATGAGGCGCTGCTCCACCACGGCCTTGGCCGCGTCCAGCTGCTCCTCCGTGGCGTCATAGCCGTCGGCGGGCACGAATGTGACGTCCACGCCGCCCCGGATATCGATGCCGAACCGGATGTCTTGTGCACCCTTGACCCAAACGGTCTCGGTGTCGCCATACTGGGAGCTGATGCCGAAGAACGCCGTGACGGCGAACGCAACGATCAGGATGGCGACCACGAAAAATTGCCAAGGTTTCCCTTTTGTCTTCATGGATGATCCTCCAAACAATGAAATTATGCGAAGCGTTCAGCCATTGGCCAAAAGCTTTTCAACAGTTGCCAGTTTCAGCGCCACGCACAGCAGCCGGGCCGCCGTGGTCAGCTCCTCAATGGAGGGGAACGTGGGCGCGATGCGGATATTGGAATCCTCAGGGTCGATGCCGTAGGGGTACGCCGCCCCCGCTCCCGTCAGCTTCACGCCCGCCTGGGCGCACAGCTGCACAGTGCGCTTGGCGCAGCCCGGCATCGTATAAAGGCTAAGAAAATAACCGCCGTTGGGGTTTGTCCAGTGGGCGATGCCGCCGCAGGGGGCTAAATTTTCGACAAAGCAGCGCAGGACGGCGTCAAATTTCGGCTCCACCAGGGCGCGGTGCTTTTCCATGTGGGCTTCCAGTCCGGCCAGGTCCTTCAAAAAGCGCACGTGGCGCAGCTGGTTGAGCTTATCGAAGCTGATGATCATGGGGAACGTCTGTTCCAGGATATCGTCGATGATCTGTTTGTCCGCCGCCAAGGCCGCCACCCCGGCGCCCGGGAAGGTCACCTTGCTCAGGGAGCAGAACATCAGCGGACGCAGCGCATGGCCCGCCCGGCGGCACTCCTCTAAAATATTGAGCACCCGGTCATGCGTGTCCCGGAAATGATGGACGCAGTAAGCGTTGTCCCAAAAGATCTTGAAATCCGGCGCCGCCGTCTCCATGGCCGCCAGGCGGCGCACCGTCTCGTCGCTGTATGTATAGCCGTCCGGGTTCGAGTACAGCGGCACGCACCAGATGCCCTTGACGGATTCCTCCCGCACCAGCGCCTCCACCCGGTCCATATCGGGGCCGGTGGGCAGCATGGGCACCGTGACAAGCTCAAAACCAAAGTACTCCGTGACGCGGAAATGGCGGTCATACCCTGGGGCCGGGCACAAAAACTTCGGCTTTTCGCCCTGGCTCCAGCCCACGGCACTGTCCACAAAGCCGCGCCGCCAGCCAAGCTCCACCATGCTGTACATCATGTTCAGGCTGGAATTGCCGCCCACAAACACTTCCTCAGGCGCTGCGCCCAGCATCTCAGCAAAAAAACGCCGTGCCTCGGGCATTCCTTCCAGGTTGCCGTAGTTGCGGGCGTCGATGCCCGTCTCTCCCCGGTAGTCCCGGCTTTCCAGCAGGCCCATGGAAAGGTCCAGCTGCGCCGGAGACGGTTTGCCGCGGGACATGTCCAATTTCAGGCCCTGCGCGCAAAAAGCGTCGTATGCGGCCTGCAGCTGCGCCTGCTCCTGCAAAAGCGCTTCGCGCGGCATGGTTTTGTAATCCGCCATCTCATTACCCCTCTCTTGTGTCGATCGTTTACTTTCCCCGGTATCCCGTCCCAATTGACGGTCATACACAAGTTAATATTATAATCCATAACACGCAAAGTTACAAGTTCAAACTTGCGTTTTCTTAGCGTATTATGGAAAATATGGAAAAAGGGCGCATTTTGCAATGCGCCCTTTTGTGTATGGGAATGGAAAGGCCCGCGGACGCCCCCTCATCCGCTTCGCTGCGCTCAGCACCTTCCCCCACCG
>CATXYA010000068.1 GCA_958403605.1 uncultured Oscillospiraceae bacterium | reverse complement strand
GGCTATTTTTTCGGCCATGTGGGCCGTCCTCGGCCCACGGCCATGGAGATAAACTGTTTTTTATTGCGGAGCAATAAAAAATAGCCGCAGGCTATTTTTTCGGCCATGTGGGCCATCCTTGGCCCACGGCCATGGAAATAAATTGTTTTTTATTGCGGAGCAATAAAAAATAGCCGCAAAAGGACAACGCCTTTCTTCCGCAGGTTTCCTGGCGGAGGGAAGGCGTTGTTTGCTGGCGGGAGCCTTCGCGCGGAAGGCGAAAAAGGATCTTGTCGAATCCAAAATAAAAAACGGCGTTGGAGGCCCAGCCCCCGGCGCCGTTTTCTATGTTATGCACTTTCCGTGTGTACGGTGATCTTGCCGCCCTCCACCAACTGGATGAAGAGAGCGCCCAAGCGCGGGTCGAACTGCGTGCCCAAATTGCGGCGGATCTCCTCCAGGGCATCCGCGACCTGCATCGCCTCTTTATAACTGCGTTTCGACACCATGGCGTCAAAGGAATCGGCAATGCAAAGGCAGCGGGCGCCAATGGGAATGGCCTCCCCAGAGATCCCCCGCGGATAACCACGGCCGTCCCAGCGCTCATGATGCCCAATGGCAGAGGGGATGACATAATCCAAGGAGGGAAGATAGCGGATCATGGCGATGGACCCCTCCACATGCTGTTTCATGATCTCGTATTCCTCTTGTGTCAAACGGTCCGTCTTGGACAGGATCCCTTCCGGGATGCCGATCTTGCCGATGTCGTGCAAGAGACCGGCTTGACGAATGATCTCCACATGCTCGGCGCCCAGATCCAACGCTTCCGCCAAGGCGGCGGCATACTCGGATACATGGTTGGAGTGGCTGAAGGTATAGTGGTCTTTGGCGTCGATCGCAGCCGTCAAGGCATAGATCGTGGCGGCACAATTTTCCGCCAACGTGCGTTTGTTGATCAAGCTCTGGGAGGAGCGCTGCTCTTCGCTTTCGGGCTGGTACAGCACGATCTTATTTTTGCCTGCCGTTTTGGCAGAATAGACCGCCATGCCGGCATAGGTGAACAGCTCTTCGACGCTGGAGGCGGAGACGGGATAAGCACTGATGCCGGCGCTGAAGGTCAGAAACTTCTTGATCCGTTCTCCGCCGCCCGTGAGCTCCTGGTTCAGCCAGGCTTTGGCAGCCTCGGCACAGTCCAACGCCGTTGCGGCGGCGCAGAAGGGGAAGCTGAGGGCGAACTCCTTGCCGCTATAGCGCGCCACGGTGCCCTTGTGCCCGGCCAAGGCCTGCAAGGCGTCGGCAAAACAGCGCAGGATGCGGTCTCCCTCGCTGGTGCCGTACAATTCATTGTATAAGTGGAAATCATCAAAGCTGATGATCATCAGCGCCATTTGGTCATGGAGGCACAGCTCAAAATCGCGGCGGATGCACTCTTCAAAATAGCTGCGGTTATACAGGTTGGTGAGCGGGTCGCGCCGGGCTTTGTTTTCGATGGCGGCATACAGCGCCGCATTTTTCAGCGCCATCGCCAAGACCGCCGTCATGGATTCCAAAAAGGTGACCTCAGCCGGAGCGAGGTCGCGGCTTTTTCCGTCCAGTTCTTCTTCAGAAAACAGCGTCACGGCTACCATGCTGTTATCATTGATCACGGGCAAAATAAAATCGACCCGCAATTCATCAAAACGGCGCTTTTCCGATTCCCACAGGGAGCGGTAGATCTTCGTGCGGCGGAACTCGGCATAGCTGACCCCGTGGCCGTATTGGGAAAGCCAAGCGAGCAGGGGATGGTCCGCGGCGATCTCGCGTCCTTTCGCCAATGCGGTGTTGGTGGAGCCCTCCATCCGGTAAGCCCCGGTTTCCGGCACCCGCAAATAGACCCGCGCCGTGCGCCCCGGCAGGTTCCTCTGCAAAAAATCACAGTAGAGCTCCAGCACTTCCGACAGCTGCAGCGTCTTGTTTACCGTGCTGCTGAATTCTTTTAGCTCTGCCTCCCGCAATTCCTTGCCTTTGACAAAGAGGTTGGCCATCAGCCGGCGCACCAGATGATAGACCGCCATGGTCAGCAGCGAAAAGCTGACGGCGAACACAATGGTCTGGTAGGGAAGATACGCGGGAAAATAACGGCTGTAGAGGCGGTCCAGCGCCTCATAAGAGGTGATGAGCAGCAGGGTGGTGAAAATTGCGGAGATCCAGTACGCCGGGCCGTTGGAGGCAAAGCTGTGCAGCTCCACCAAACGCTTTTTGTACAGCGCAAAGTATAAGCAGACGGCGTTGACACCGCAGGAAAAAGTATCGATGGGCAGCGAGACCATTTGCGGCAATGCGGCCGCCACCGTGCATAAAAACATGACGGCGACACCCACGATCATGGGCATGAACTGCGACAGCAGCACCCGGCCCTCTTTGACGCTGCGGTAGGCAAGCCGCCAGGCGGCCCAGATGGTGAGCACCGCCAACAAAACAGGCACGATCAAGGCGGGTGAAACGCCGTATTCAAACCGGCGCTCGCCCGCTTCTTCCAAAACCTGCGGCTGCGTGATGAACACGTGGAACAAATTCAGCGCCGCCATGACGAGCCAGCCGCCGAACAGCAAACTGCGCACAAAGCTGCCCTTGGCGTCGGTAAAGCAATAGATAAAATTGTAGATAAAGAAGGGGACAAGGAAGATCCCCATGATGGAAACTTCGTACCAAAACGCAGGGCCGGGGTAGACCGTCATGCGCATGAACAGGGAGCCCGCGCACCAGGCGGTGAAAACGCCCAGCAGCTCCATGAAGGCGTAGATCAGCCGGTTCTTTTTGGCGCCCAGCACGGTCAAAAAGAGAAACACATTGCACAGCAAAGAGACGAGCGGCACCAAAATAAACAAACGCTGGTTCAGCGTCATACGCCCACCTCCCTCTCAGCGGGAAGCGTGTCTTGGCTGTGCAGAAGATCCAGTACCATTTCCCGCGGCGCGCCCACCTTGGGCATGCGGCGGCCCGCCTTCTCTTCAAAAAGGCGGATGGTGCCGGTTTTCAGCATCGTCACCCGCAGGGGATCGATGCCCAGCAGGCGCTTGAGGTCTTGATAATCGCCGTCATAATAGCGGAAATATACCGCCAAATGATCCCGGATGATGTCCCGGCTCAGCGCCGGGTTCTGCTTGGCGCCGGCCTCCAATTCGACATACAGGTCCAAATAAGAATGTCCGTCTTCGTCATATTCCTTTACCGCGAACCAATCCGCAAGGGGCAGGCAGGACATTTCCAGCACCTTTTCGATCTCGCGCCGGGTGATGCGGGTGAAGCCCGCGATATCGATGACCGTGGGGATGCGGTCCACATACTCAAATTGCGGCAGCTCAAGGCCGTCGGCGGGGTTGCGCAGGCGCAGACAGCGGTAAACGTCCCCCACCCGGTAGCGCAGAAAAGCGCCGCCTTTCAGCACGGTGATCACCAATTCATATTTCTGTCCGGCCACCAGCTCGTCCATCAGATAGGTGGAGGGCTGGTAAGAGGGATCCTCCAGGTTTTTCAGCATTTCCCACTCGGGGATGAACTCATAGAAACAGGCGTCGGGGAAAAACACCAGCCCGTTTTTGCTCCAGGTCTCCGTGCCCATACAGGAGGGCTCGGTGCCGCCGGCAAGCTCCAAGGGACGCAGGCCCCAGGCTTTTTCCAGCTCGTCTTTATAGAAGCTGGTGTCCGTGCCGACGCAGACGAAACCGTCTAAACGGAACAGATCGCCCGGCGTCAGCTGCGTGCCGTCCCGTTTGGCGCGGTACAGCCCCGAGAGCAGACGCCACATCATCCGTGGGCTCATCCCCAGAAGGGTGCGCAGGCCGCCGCCGGAAGAAGAGCCGCCGCTCAGCAGCTCCAAATTGCGGGTGGCGCCGTACAGGACGCTGCTCATCCCGAAAAATAAGTTCATGCCGTGCTTGAGGGCCAGCTTATAGCCCAGCCGCGTCTGCTTCCCAAACGAGAGCTTGCGCGCTTCCCGCACCGGCGGTAAAAAGCGCAGAGATATTTCCGGCGCGGCCAGATCCGGGAAAAGGCCGGTGGCGTAGGGCATCGGCGCCAGGCTGTACAGCACCCGGGCGCCCGGCCGCACACGAAATTTGCCCCGGCCCGTGCTGGTGGAAAGCAGCATGGCGCCGAAGATATTCGTTTTGTAGGTTTCCAGCATGCTTTCCGTATACGGAGCGCATTTTGAAGGAAAATTTCCGCCCTCCCAGGTGGTGCGCAGCCAGACGACGGGCTTGTCCGGCAGCATATCTTCCTTTTGGGTCAACAGGACATCGGCGTAATCGCTGAATGTCGTCAGCGGCACCCGGCGGCGGAATTCCGCCACCGTCGTGGGCGCCGGGCCGCCAAACAGCCGCTGGCCCAAAGCGCATCCGGCCATCAGCTGTACTTGTTCCATCAGCAAACGGCGCTGGATCTCCATATACTCTTTTAAGGAAAGGTCTAAAAAGCCGCAATATTCCTGCCAGACTTCGGCTGCAGGGCAGTGTTTCAATTTCTCCTCAAACGTCATAAGTCAAGAGCCTTTCTTTTTGCGGTGGCCTTTGGCGGGCGCTTTGCGCCAAGCGGCGGCGCAGGCCCGGATGCTGCGAAGTGTCGGGATCAAAAAAGGAGTCCGCTGTTGATACGTCCGGTAGCCGGTGATGGTGTGGGGAAACACCCACCGGTCCTGCCAAAACACATAAAAAAGATCGAGTCCAGTAAACAGGAAAAAGGCGCAGCCCAAAGCAGCGCCTCCCAAAGCGGCCCACAGGGAGCCGTAGAAGAGTCCAAGCCATAATACACCGGGATGACGGCATAAGGCATAAAAGCCCTGATCCGCCAAGGGCTGCTTGCCACCCGTGGGCGGCAGCGCACTGCTTCCGGCCGACGGCAAGGCAAAAAACAAAGTGTATATCAGCAATACCAGGGCCGCGGCAGCCGGCAGCAGGCAGAAAAGAGCTGCAAAGCTGCGGGGAGGGCCTTCCTGCCGCAGCTGCGCCCAGATCAGCCGGCCCGTCGACCCCGCCAGAAGCAAGCAGCCGGCGGGGAAAAGGAGCCCTGCGCCGCGCTGGTGCCGCAGCGCACCCAACCAGTCGCTCAGTGCCATCAGCACAAAGGCCAGTGCCCCCGCTGCAAGCGCCGTCATGCCTTTTCGCGGAACGCCAGGCCAATGCACCCGGCGCCCGTATAGATGCCGATGACGGCGCCCACCCATTCGATGCGCACAGTGGCGGCGGGGTCGATGGCCAGCAGGCGCTGCTTGACGGCCTGTGCCAAGGCGGCCCGGTCCGCATGGAACAAGAATACTTCGCCGCCATATTCTGCCTGCCGGCGATAGCGGTCGATCACCTGCTCGACCGCGGCGTCAAAGCCGCGCACGATGCCGATATCGCGCACCAGGCCGTCACGGAACATCAGCAGCGGCTTGACATGCAGCAGATCCGCCGCCAACACGCGGATGGCGCCCACACGGCCGCCCTTGCGGGCGTTGGCCAGCGATTCCATGACAAAATAAACGCCGATCTTTGGCCGCAATTCATCCAGCCGGGCCACGATCTGGGCCACCGTGGCGCCCGTGCGGGCCATGCGCGCAGCCTCCAGCACCAAGATGCACAGGCCAAAAGAAACTTGCAGAGAATCGTAAACGGTAATGGGGACCGGGAAACCCTCTTCCAGCAGCATTTTTTTAGCGGTGCAGGCGGTGTTATAAGAGCCGGACATTTTACTGGTCAGGTTGATGCACAAAATTTCCGTGCAGTCCTGTGGGACCGTGCGGAACGCCTCTTCATATTGCCCCAAATTGGGGTGGGACGTGGTGGGCAGTGCGGCACATTCCGTCAGTTTTTGATATAAGGTGGGCGGGTCGATGTCCACATTGTTGAGATACTGCTCCTGCGGTCCAAACGCGATCACATCCGGGATCAGCGTCACGCCCTCGGCCCGCGCCAGCGCGGGAGAGATGTCTGAGACGGAATTGGTGAAGATATAGACCATGATTTTAAAATTCCTATCCTGTTTTTGTCATCAGGCAATATGCGGCCGGGTGGCACGAAATTGGACAAAGAGGCCACAAAGGGCAGTGAAAATGCCAATGATCAGGGGCAAAGAGGATATTGATCCCACCACGGGCACCAGCGCGGGGATCAGCAAAAGCAAAGCAGAGAGATGATTGCCAACGGCAAGTCCGCCCAGGATCCCCGTGGCCAAAATAACGACAGGCCTGTTTGCCTTTATAACCAGGAGCCCAAACCCAAACCCCACGGCCACACCGGCGAAAAGCGCGAGCCATTGATCCTGGATCAATTGGGCGGCCACAGGGACCGCGGCGGCAATTCCGGCAAGAACAAACCCGGCCAAGTAAAGTTTAAAGGAAATACCGGCCAGGAAACAACCGCCGAAAATGGCACATCCCAGAATGATCGCGGGGTGAGAGGCAAAATGGGACGCGATGGCGTCTCCCAACCAATACCCAACGCCGAAAGCAAGCAAGGCTACCCACAATTTTTGCAGTTGATAACCTGCAAAACAGACGATCGCGCATATCGCCAAAGCGATGACCGTTTTTAAAGCTGCGCTTGTAAAAAAAAGATCCATTTTCAGACTCCCTTCTAGAAACTGAAAAATTTTCAGCGACCCCAGGAAGGTTTTCGAATCAAAACAGCCATATCTCGATGACCATGAGCCGAAAGGCCCCGATGGCTGAAGAATAGCCGGTAATTATTTCTCAGTTTAAACGCTCAAAGTGCTCTTGTCCACCCTGCAAAATAATTTTTTGCCATACCCAGGACAAAAATTTTCTTGGCCGGGCCTCAGGGCTCCATTACAGAAAGCGTTTGTCCGTCGCTGGAAAAGGCGATATCCTTCTTTGGAACGGTGCAGAAAACCCTGGTCCCGGCTTGCTGTAACGCCTCATTTACGCCGGCCTCGGGCGCGGCGGCGGTCACCACGGCATTGGCGGGCGTTAAACGGGTGATCCACTGCATGCCGGGCTTGGAATCGCGACCATGATGAGGGACTTTGTACAGATCGACACGGCCCCAATCATAATCCTCCAACTCCGCCAAACGGTCTTTTTGGGCATCCCCCATCCACAGCATTTGCACGCTGCCATGTTTCACCTGGGTGATCAAAGAGTAATTGTTGTCCGTTGTATAAAAATAATTTTCCGGGGGGAAAACACGCACTTTCAGGTCGCCGAATTTGAACTCCCGATTGCGGGACAAAGTCAATACCTGTGCGTTTTGAGCTGTCATTTGGTCTTGCAGCAGCTGATAGCGCGCGTTTTCCTCCACATAATAGGGCACTAAGATCAAATGCGGGGAAAATTGCTCCAGTAATTTTGAGGCTCCGCCAATGTGATCTTTATCCGGATGGGT
>CATXYA010000067.1 GCA_958403605.1 uncultured Oscillospiraceae bacterium | reverse complement strand
CTTTGCCTTCCGCAAGCACCGGCGCATTCGTCCCGGCCAGCGCTGGGACAGCGGGGAATTTTGTATTGCCGTCAGCTGTCGCGATTGGCACTACGGCGCGCAGCTGTACCGGCAATACCTCGATCCGCTGCTGGAGCCCCAGCCGAATCCGGAATTTTTGGACGATGAGGCCGCGCTGCATCAGTGCTATAATTTCAAGCACAGCAACAAGATCACCCGGCGCTTTGCCGATATCCCGGCAATCTATGAAAGCGGCGCGCAATGGGGCGTCCGGCATCTGTTTGTGGCCGGCTGGAACCGCACGGGGTTCGACTCCAGCTATCCGGAATATTATCCCGACATGGAGCTGGGCAGCGCTATGGCGCTGCGCCGGGGGCTCGCATATGTAAAGGAACGCGGCGGCTTTACGACCCTTTACATCAATGCCCGCCTCTTTGACGTCACCTCCGACTTCCATGCCACGGCGGGAGAACAAATGGCGATCCGCACGCCCGCGGGCGAGACCATCGAGGAGGTGTACGGCCCGGCCCATTTCACGGTCAACTGCCCCGCCGACGCCCGGTGGCAGGAATATCTCATCGACACCGCCGACTTTGCGGCCATGGCCTATGGCTGCCAGGGCGTGTACCTCGACCAGCTTGCCTCCGCCGAGCCCTTTGCCTGCTACAGCGCGGCACACAGCCATGACGATACCGGCGCCTTCAACCAGGGCTATTTGCACATCCTGCGCACGCTGCTCAAAAGGCTGCGGGCCCGCGATCCGCAGGCCTATTTGATGGTGGAAAACTGCGGCGATATCTACGGCTGCTACTGCTGGGGCAGCCTGACGTGCAATCTGTTCAAATATACCTTCCCGGAATACGTGCAGGTGAATATGGTGGACCCGCGCGGCTGGGTGAGCGACCCGGAGGAAGTGCGCGCCTGGTTTTATCAGGACATGCAGCGCGCGGTGCTCCTGGGCAGCATTTTGTGGCTGGGGATCACCGACCATCTGGAACGCTGTCCGCCGGAATACCGCGCGTACGCGCGCCGGGCACTGGCGTTCCGCCAAAGGCTGCAGCCACTGCTCAAACAGGCGGTATACCGGGACGACGCCTTTGTGCAGCGGGCGAGCGCGGGCTGCGACGCCAGCTGCTGGCAGCTGGCGGACGGGCGAATCTTGCTTTTGGCCGGAAACCATACCTTGCGCCCTGGGACACAAGCGGTATTCCGCCTGCCGGGGCGCGTGGCGCAAGCGGAATGCCGCGATCTCAACTGGCACGAGGTGACGCCGGAGATCTGCCAGGAGACGCTCACCCTGCCGCTCGCGGGGGAACGGCTGTTCTGCACCGTGGTATCCTTGGCCTAAGCCCCCCATTCCCACCGGCTTTCCCCCTCTTTTTCTTCGCATCCGCAAAAAGACACGCGCAAAAGGGCCCGGAACCATGGTTCCGGGCCCTCGCTGCATTTTTTTGTTGTGCTTCCCCTCACACGATCTTGGGAATGGTGATCGCGTGCACCGGGCACACGTTCATGCAGGTGCGGCAGCCCGTGCACTTGTCGTAATCGACACGCGCCACGTTGTTGGACACCTTGATGGCGTTTTCCGGGCAGCTCTTTTCGCATTTCATACAGCCGATGCAGCCCGCGGTGCAGGCCTTGCGGGTGAGGGCGCCGCGGTCGTGGTTTGCACACATGACCACGGGCTTCTCGCTCTCGGGACGGATCCAGATGACCTTTTTGGGGCACGCCTGCTCGCAGGCGCCGCAGCCCGTGCATTTTTCCGGGTTGACGCGCGCCACGCCGTTGGACACGGTGATGGCGTCGAACTTGCACGCCTTCACACAGTCGCCGTAGCCCAGGCAGCCATATTCGCAGGCCGCGCGGCCCGCGTACAGCGCCGCGCAGGCGGCGCAGCTCTCGATGCCCTCATAGTCGTATTTGTCGCGGGTGTTCTCATAGCTGCCCTGGCAGGCCACGATGGCCTTGCGCTTCACCACCTCGCCGGCCTCGACGCCCATGATCTGGGCCGCCTTGTCGGCAGTGGACGCGCCGCCGGGCACACATTTGTTGACGGGCGCGCCCTCGACGATGGCCTTGGCGTAATCCGCGCAGCCCGCGTAGCCGCAGGCGCCGCAGTTGGCGCCCGGCAGGCACTCCAGCACCTGGCCGACGCGGGGGTCCTCCTCCACATGCATGAAGTGGGAGGCCAGCACCAGGATAACGGCGCCCAGGATGCCGATGACGGTGACCGCCACAATGGAAAGTACGATTGTCATGGGTTCTCCTCCTTATGCGCCGAAGATGCGCTCAATGATGCCGCCGAAGCCCATGAACGACAGGCTGGTGATGCTGGCGGACACCAGGGTGATGGGCAGGCCGTCGAAGCATTTGGGAGGCTTTGCGTCCTCCAGGCGCTTGCGCACGCCGGAGAACAGCACCATCGCCAGCATGAAGCCCACGCCGGCGCCCACGGCGCACACCATGCTCTCCGCAAAGTTGTAGCCCTCGTCGATGACGCTGATGGTGACGCCCAGCACCGCGCAGTTGGTGGTGATGAGCGGCAGATACACGCCCAGCGCCTTATACAGCGGCGGCAGGAACTTTTTCAGCGCGATCTCCACCAGCTGCACCAGCACCGCAATGATGAGGATGTAGACGATGGTCTGCAAATAGGCCATGTCGTTGGGCAGCAGCAGGAAGGTGTAGATGGGCCAGGTGACCGCGGTGGCCAGCGCCATGACGAAAATGACGGCGCAGGACATGCCGAACGCGCTGTCCAGCTTCTTGGACACGCCCAGGAACGGGCAGATGCCCAAAAACTGCACCAGCACGTAGTTGTTGACGAGGATCATGGAAAAGAAGATCATAGCCAATTTTGCCGCCATTACGCCTCGCCTCCTTCCGCGGGTTTCGCATCACAGCTGCCGCCGCACACGGCCTTGGAGGGGCAGCCCTCGCAGCCGACGGAGCGCTTGACACGGTTGCCGGTCTTGGTCTCGATCCAGATCACCAGCGCCATCAGGCAGCCGAACACGAAGAAGCCGCCCGGCGGGGTGATAAACACGCTCATGGGGTCGATGCTGGCGGGCATGATCTGGATGCCGAACAGGGTGCCGGCGCCCAGCAGCTCGCGCACGGAGCCCATGAGGATCAGCGTCAGGGTGAAGCCCAGGCCCATGCCCAGGCCGTCCAGCGCGGAATCCAGCACGCCGTGCTTGGAGGCGAACATCTCGGCGCGGCCCAGGATGATGCAGTTCACCACGATGAGCGGCAGGAAGATGCCGAGCGCCGTGTCCAGGCTGGGCATGAACGCCTTCACCAGCATCTGCAAAATGGTGACGAAGGTGGCGATGATGGTGATGAACGCCGGCAGGCGCACCTTGTCGGGAATCACCTTGCGCAGCGCGGAAATGACGATGTTGGAGCAGATGAGCACAAACGTGGCGGCCAGGCCCATGCCCAGGCCGTTGACGGCCAGCGTGGTGACGGCCAGCGTGGGGCAGGTGCCCAGCACCAGGCGCAGGGACGGGTTCTCTTTGATCAGGCCGTTGGTGAGATACTTTACTTTTTCCTTCATCCCTTACGCCCCCTTCACGATGTCATAGGCCGCAATGGCCGCGTTGATGGCGTTCACGGACGCCGTGGACGAGATGGTGGCGCCGGAGATGGCGTCGATGTCGCCCAGGGTGAAGGGCGCGGCGTCCATGCCGGCAAACTGCGCGGCAAAGCCCGGTTCCAGCACTTTTTGGCCCAGGCCCGGCGTCTCGGAGTTCTCTAAGAACTTCACCGCCGCAATGTTGCCCTCGGGCCCAAAGGCCACCATGACGGGCACTTGGCCGCCGTAGCCGGAGGCCTGCGCTGTGATGACGAACCCAACGTCGTTTTTCGCCTTGTACACCTCGGTGACGCCCTCCACGCCGGGATCGTCCAGCTTGGCAAAGCCGTCGGCCTCGGGCAGCAGCTCCGTGCGGGCCGCGTTGGCCGTGGCGTTGCTGTTTTCGGCAATGATGGGGGCGGTGACGTTGTTGGTGAAAGCCAGCAGCGTGCTGGTCACCAGGCAAATGACAGCCAATACCACGATCGGCTTGAGAAAATCGTTCCAGGCCTTCTTCATTGTTTCTTCGCACCTCCCAGCGGTTTCTGGCGCGTGAGGTCGTTGATATACGGCACCAGCAGGTTCATCAGCAAAATGGAGAAGCTGACGCCCTCGGCCATATCGCCCCAGAAGCGGATGGCGCAGGTGATGAGGCCCAGCCCCACGCCGAAGATGATCTTTCCTTTCAGCGTGAAGGGACTGGTGACATAATCCGTCGCCATGAAGAACGCGCCCAGCAGCAGCCCGCCGCTGAGCAGCTGCACCAGGATATCCTGGCCGAACAGCAGGCTCATAATGGCCACGGTGGCGAGGTACGTCACCGGGATGGCCGCGCTGATGGTGCGGGTGATGATCAGGTACAGGCCGCCCAGAATGAGGGCCACCGCGCAGGTCTCACCCAGCACGCCGCCGTGGGTGCCCAGCAGCAGGCTGGGCAGCACGTCCACGCCGCTGACGCCCGCCGCCAAGGGCGTGGCGCTGGCCAGCGCATCCACGGTGGCCGTGGGATAGGCGTAGTGGGTCATGCGGCCCGCAAAGCCCAAAAACAGCACGATGCGGCCCACCAGGGCGGGGTTGGCGAAGTTCATGCCCAGGCCGCCGAACAGCTGTTTGGCGATGACGATGGCCGTGAACGCGCCGATGATGGCGATCCACAGGGGGATGGTGGCCGGCAGGTTGAACGCCAGAATGAGGCCGGTGACCACCGCGGACAGATCGCCCACGCTCATGGGCTTGCGCATCAGGATGCACCACAGCGCCTCAAAGCCCACGCAGGCGCCCGTGGTGACCACGATCACCAGGGCCGCCCGGAAGCCGAACAGCAGCACCGAGGCCACCGCCGTGGGCAGCAGCGCGATGATGACGTTGGCCATCAGCGTGCGGGTGGAGCTTTCGTCGGTGATGTGCGGGGAGGCGGTGACAACGAGATTTTGATGTTCCATCACTTTGCGCCTCCTTTTTTCTGCATGATCTTCGCCAGGCTCATGGTCTGGGCCACGGGGCGCTTGGCCGGGCACACGAAGGTGCAGCAGCCGCAGCCCATGCAAAGATCGGCCATCAGATCATTGAGCAGCTCTACGTTTTCTTTGGTGTACGCGCCCGCGATCTCCACCGGGGACAGCCCCATGGGGCAGGCCTCAATGCAGCGGCCGCAGCGGATGCAGGGCCCCGGCGCGGGCACATGGGCGCTTTTGCTGCCAAACGCCAGCAGCGCGTTGTTCTGCTTCAGCACGGGGAACGACGGGTCCGACACGGCGGTGCCCATCATGGGGCCGCCCATCAGCAGCTTCGAGAAATCCTCCGTGACGCCGCCGCAGAATTCCAGCACTTCCTCCATGGGCGTGCCGATGAGCACCTCCACGTTTTTGGCTTCCTTCACCGCGTCGCCGTCGATGGTGAGGCGCTTGGTGGTGAGGGGCATGCCGGTGTCGAGGAATTTGCCCAGGGCCGACACGGTGGTGACGTTCATCACGATGACGCCCACGTCGCTGGGCAGGCCGCCGCGGGGCACCTCGCGCCCGGTGGTCTTTTCAATGAGCACCTTTTCAGCGCCCTGGGGGTAGCGGCTCTCCAAAGGTTGCACCTTGTAGGAGGCGTCGCCCTTCGTCAGGCTGAACATCAGATCGATGGCCGCGGGCTTGTTGCGCTCGATGGCGATGATGACGTTTTTGATGCCCAGCGTATCCTTGACGGCCTTCACGCCGCGCAGCACCGTGTCGCTGCATTCCAGGAATTCCCGGTTGTCGGCGGTGATGTAGGGCTCGCACTCGGCGCCGTTGATGATGAGCGTGTCGATGGCGGAAAGGTCCTTCGGGGACAGCTTCACCGCCGTGGGGAACCCAGCGCCGCCCAGGCCCACCAGGCCGCAGGCGCGGGCCGCGTCGGCCAGGCTTTTGGCGTCGGTGATCTCGGGGGGCTTGCAGGCCGGGTCCGGCGTCTGGGCGCCGTCCGGCAGGATGGTGACGGCCGCCACGGTGGCACCATTGGGCATGAGGATATTTTCCACCGCCTGCACCGTCCCGGAGACGCCCGCGTGGATATCCGCGCTGACGAAGCCGCCCGCCTTGCCCACCACCGTGCCCACGCAGACGGTGTCGCCCTTTTTCACCGCGGGGGTGCAGGGCGCGCCGATGTGCTGCTGCATGGGCAGCACCAGCTTTGTGGGCAGGGGCATTTTGACGGTCGCCAGATCGGCAGTGCCCTTGCGGTGCGGCACCCGCGCGCCCTCTGCGGCGCGTTTGAGCTTGGCAAACATAAAACTCCCTCTTTCTCTCCTTCTTCAAGGCCTGGGCGCAAAAGTGCGGTCCGCCCACGCTTTTGCGCCCAATTTATCACAATTATTGTATCATTATGAACGAATTGTTGCAAGGTATGATAATTCTTTCACAGCAGGGCTTCCCCGTTGCGTTTTCCCCCGCGCCTGTGGTATACTGATGCTATACAAGTTTGAGGGAGGCGACGCGGCTTTGCCGTTTTTGATCACCGACAGCGCCGCGGCGCTGCCCGCTGAGACGCTGCCCGCGCTGAAGATCACGCACTTTTACGGTGTGCCGCGCCGCGGCTGGGTATACGCCTACCTGCGGTGCTATGTGCACAGCGGCACGGTGCGGTACAGCGCCACCGTCTTTGACGAAGCGCCCTTTGACACCGCGCGCCTGGGCCTGGCCCTGACGCTGGACGACGCGGCCCGCAGCTATTTGTTTTTGTCGCTGGGAAAAAGTTCCGGCGCGCGGCTGCGGCTGTATGAGGAAAGCGGTGCAGTGCAGGAGCTGACGGCACCCGCCCCGCGCATGAGCGCGGGCGGCGACGAGCAGGGCCTATACTGGAGCGCCGAGGGCGAATTGCCCGCCGCCGTGTTCCGCGCGTGCTTCGGCGGTGTGCCCCGCGCCGGAGTGTTTTTGCCCGGCAATGTGTTTTTGTACGATGAGGCGGAGGCGGCCTTTGGGGCCGCATTCCCCGTGCCGGCGGGAGAGGCCGTGCCCACAGCGGCCGGTTTCGAGCCGTTCATGGTCGTTCCGTATTAAAGAAATGGGAGGGTCTGACTGATGGGAAAATTCATTTTGAAGGTGCTGGGCTGGCTGGCCGTTATTGGCGCTGCGCTGGCGGCGCTGCTGTATTGGGACCGCCGCAACACGCCGGAGTACATCGAATTATATTCCGACGAAGACGAGGAAGACGACGCATTTTAAGGAAAAACAGCGGGCGGCAAGATGCCGCCCGACCCGTAGGGGCGGCCATTGGCCGCCCTTTTTTGCTGCTCGCTGCTTTCGCATCTCGCCGGGAAACTATTCTTTCTCATTCCTGAGAAAGAACCAAAGAGGTGGGCGGTGGCGCAGCCAGAAAGGCTCCGGTGGAGCCTTTCAGCCCATAGGGCGGTTTGCGCAGCAA
>CATXYA010000066.1 GCA_958403605.1 uncultured Oscillospiraceae bacterium | reverse complement strand
CAGCGCCCAAGGCCAGCGCCAAGATATTATAGAGGACGGGCAGCAGGATCCCGGCCCAGCTGACGGTGTTGCCGTCCTGCAGCTCCTGCACGATGGCGGCCGCCACGCTGAACGCGATCAGGGCCACCGCGTCGTCCAACGCCACCACCTGCAGCAGCGTGTTGACAAAAACCCCCTTGGCATGATACTGGCGGATGGTCATAATGGTAGAGGCGGGGGCGGTGGCTGAAGCGATGGCTCCTAGCAGCAGCGAAAAAGACCACGACAGCCGGAATACCAGCGCCATGACGAGCGTCACCACAATAGCGGCGCCCAGCGATTCCGTCACCGTGAGCACCAAAATGCCCGCGCCGCTCTTTTTCAGCGTGGAAAACTTGAAGTACTTGCCCACGCCGAAGGCGATGCAGGCCAGCGCCACATCGGTGATAAAGCTCATATGCTCCACAAAATTCTGTGGGATCAAATCGAGCACATACGGTCCAGCCAGGATCCCTGCCAGCAAATACCCTGTCACTTGGGGCAAATGGAGCCACTTGGTCACCCGGGTGGCAAGAAAGGCGGTCAGCATCATGGTCGCCAGCGCCAAAATGATCTGCGCGGGCTCACTGCTGATTTTTTCGATCCACATTTCGACCCCTCCCTTAAAGCGATAATGACTCATTATACGCTGAAAAAATGAAAATGCAATATTCTGAACAAAAAATATTTTTTATAACGCAAAACAGTTGTGCGACATCACGGAGAGAACTGTGATATACTAAAAATAACGAATATGAAGTGCAGAGAAAATAAGGGGGCAGCTGTGGATCTGATCGTGGCGGTGAGCCGGGCCTGGGGCATTGGCAAAGACGGCAGACAGCTGTTTTTCATCCCGGAGGACCTGCACTTTTTTAAAGAGACCACCTGGGGACAGACGGTGCTGCTGGGGCGGCGCACGTTGGCCGCACTGCCGGGCGGGGCGCCTCTGCCGGGGCGGCGCAGCATCGTCCTCAGCCGCGATGAAACGCTTTTGGTGCCCGGGGCGCAGGTGTGCCATAACTTACCGCAGCTGCTGGGAGCGGCGAAAGCAGCCCCCGGCCAGGTATGGGTGATGGGCGGCGCGCAGCTGTACCGGCTGCTGCTGCCGCACTGCCGCCGCGCCTTGGTGACCAAGATCGACGCCGACGCGCCCGCGGACGCCTTTTTCCCCAACCTGGACGCGCTGCCGTCCTGGCGGCTGATGGAAGCCGGGCCGGTGCATCATTGGGAAGGGCTCCCGTTTTCCTTCTGCAATTACGAAAATCAGGAGGTCGTGCCATGGTGACCACGGTGACGCTGAACCCGGCGCTGGACTATGTGCTGCACCTGACGGAATTTGTGCCTGGCGCGGTCAACCGTGCGGCCACTGCCAGCGTGCAGGCGGGCGGAAAGGGCGTCAACGTCTCCACGGTGCTGCACACGCTGGGGGAGGAGACCTGCGCCCTCGGCTTTGCCGCCGGGTTCACCGGACAGGAGGTCGAGCGGCAGCTGCGGGAACAGGGCGTTCCCACGAAGTTTCTCCATTTGGAAGCGGGCATGTCCCGCATCAATGTAAAATTGAAGGCGGGCGCGGAAAGCGAAGTGAACGGCCCCGGCCCGGCGGTGCCGCCCGCGGCGGTGGAAGAGCTGCTGCGGCAGCTGGAAGCCCTGCCCGCCGGGGAGACGCTGGTGCTGGCCGGCAGCATTCCGCCGCCGCTGCCCCGGACGCTTTACGGGCAGATCCTGGCGCGGCTGGCAAACCACAACATTACTACCGTGGTGGACGCCGAGGGGGCGCTTCTGGCGCAAACATTGGCGTATCATCCGTTTTTAGTAAAGCCGAACCGCGCCGAATTGGCGGCGCTTTTGGGGCGCGCCATGGACAGCGAGGCGGCGATCGAATACGGCGCGGCGCAGCTGCAGCGGCAGGGCGCACGCAACGTATTGGTGAGCCTGGCCGGAGACGGCGCGCTGCTGCTGGACGAGACGAAGCAATTCCGGCGCCTGGCCGCGCCGCGGGGCACGGTGCGCAATTCCGTGGGCGCGGGCGATTCCATGGTGGCGGGCTTTCTGGCGGGCTGGCGGCGCACGCAGGACTATGCACAGGCGCTGCGCCTGGGCGTCGCGGCGGGCAGCACCACCGCCTTTTCGGAGGGGCTGGCCGGGTGCGAAGCCATCGAACAACTATGCGCGAAGCTTTGAGAAGGGAGCGGGAAAAACCATGGTGACGGCGAAAGTGACGATCAAGAATCCCACGGGACTGCACATGCGCCCGGCACAGATCTTTGTGCAGGGTCTGGCGCCGTTCGGCTGTGAAATCACCATTGCGGCCAACGGGAAAAGCGCCAATGCCAAAAGCATCCTCAGCGTGATGACTGCCTGCTTCAAACAGGGGACGGAGCTGGAGATCACCTGTGACGGCGCGGACGAAACGGAGGCGCTGGCGCACGCGGAGGCATTGCTGGCGTCCGGCTTAGGGGAACTGGTATGAAAACACTGCAGGGAACGCCCGCGTCGCCGGGCATCGGCATCGGCACTGTGGTGTGCGTCCGGGAGCCGCAGCTGGATTGGTCCGGTGTGCGGTATGCGGGGGAAGCGCAGGAGCAAAAACGCCTGGAACAGGCGCTGGAGCTTTTTTGCCGCCAGACGCAGGCCCTGGCGCAGACGGCTCGTGCCCGCGTGGGTGCGGGCGAGGCCGAGATCCTGGAGGGGCAGGCCACCATGGCGCGGGACCCGGAGCTGCTGCGCCAGGCGCAGGGGCTGATCCGGGACGGCAGGACGGCGGAGGCCGCGGTGGCAGAGGTGTGCGCCTGGTACGCCCAACTGTTTGAAGGGTTGGACGATGAACTGATGCGCCAGCGCGCCGCCGACGTGCGCGATCTGCGCACGCGGCTGCTGCGGCAGCTGCTGGGCATCGAACCGCCGGATCTGCGCGCGCTGCCGGTGGGCAGCGTGCTGGCGGCGCACGATTTGACGCCCTCCATGACGGTGGGCCTGCGCCGGGAACAGGTGGCGGGCATTTTGACGGAGGTCGGCGGCCGCACGGGCCACGCGGCGATTTTGGCCCGGGCGCTGGAGCTGCCCGCGGTGCTGGGCATCCCCGGCCTGCTGGAACAGGTGACGGACGGGGATACGGCGGTGGTGGACGGCAGCGCCGGGGTGGCGCTGCTGCACCCGGACGGCGGGTTGCTGGAGGAATACCGCGCCCGCAAGCGGGAGGAGCAGCTGCGCAAGGAAAAGCTGGCGGTGTGGCGTGTGCGCCCCACCAAGGACGGCGACGGCAGACCGCTGTCGCTCTGCGCCAACATCGGCTCCGTCAAGGAGGCGGTGGGCGCTGTCCAGGCGGGTGCCGACGGCATCGGCCTGTTCCGAACGGAATTTTTGTTTTTGGACCGGACGGCTCCGCCCACGGAAGAGGAGCAGTTGGAGGCCTACCGGCAGGCGGCGGAATGCATGGCGGGCAAGCCGGTCATCATCCGCACGCTGGACGTGGGCGGCGATAAACCCGCCAAGGCCCTGCACATGCCGCAGGAGGAAAACCCTTTCCTGGGCTGCCGGGCCATTCGCTACTGTCTGCGGCACCCGGAATTGTTTTGCACCCAGCTGCGGGCCATCCTGCGCGCGGGCGCCAAGGAGCGCAACATCAAGCTGATGCTGCCCATGGTGACGGGCGTGGGCGAGGTGCGGGCGGCGCGTCAATTGCTGGCCCAATGCCGCGGTGAATTGGCCGCCGAGGGGCTGGCCTTTGATGAGTCGATGCCCGTCGGCGTGATGATCGAGACGCCCGCCGCGGCGTTTACCGCCGACCTGCTGGCCCGGGAGACGGATTTTTTCAGCATCGGCACCAACGATCTCACCCAGTACGTCATGGCAGTGGACCGGGGCGACGCGGCGGTGGAACGGTTGTACTCGCCCTTCCATCCTGCGGTGCTGCGCCAGCTTCGGTATGTGATCAGTGCGACCCGGGAGGCCGGCATCCCCGCGGGCATGTGCGGCGAGGCGGCAGCGGACCCGCGCATGATCCCGCTGCTGCTGGCCTTCGGCCTGCAGGAGTTCAGCGTGGGCACCGGCGCGGTGC
The DNA here is from genome assembly GCA_958403605.1 of uncultured Oscillospiraceae bacterium. GTDB lineage: Bacteria > Bacillota > Clostridia > Oscillospirales > Ruminococcaceae > Ruthenibacterium. The sequence continues at coordinate 3,436 of CATXYA010000066.1, read as the reverse complement.
CCGGCGTGCGCGCGCGCATCGCGGCCTGGACGAAAGAAAAGGCGGAGCAGGTGGCCGCCAAGGCGATGGCGCTCTCCACGGCGGAAGAGGTGGAGAGCTATCTCGGTGCTGCCTGCGAAGAAGCTTGAAACGGCCCTGTGCGCCCTATCGGCGGTGCATAGGGCTTTTACTTGCCCTTTGCCTTCAGTTCTATTATAATAAGAACATCCGGCCCTTGTCCGGCCCGGCGTTGCCCGGGCCAAACACAGCGGCGGGAAAACGAGATCGATCAGAAAGCAGGTCCTTTTATGCGGCTTTCCCCTGGCGCCAAACGCTTGGCTGTCTTTGCCTATTTTGACGAGGACGGCATCATCGATGATTATATCCCGTACATGGTGCGCGCGGTGGGCGCCTATTGCAGCGAGCAGATCGCCGTCATCAACGGCACCCTGACGCCGGAGAGCGAGGCCAAGCTGCGCCCCTGTGTCACGCGCATCCTTTACCGGGAAAACGAGGGCTTCGACATCACAGGGTATAAGACAGGCCTTTTCTCCGTGCAGGACCGCTGGCCGGAATTCGACGAGGTGCTGTTTTATAACCAAACCATCTTTGGCCCGGTGTGCTCCTTGGACGAGTTGTTCCGCACCATGGGGGAAAAAGACGTGGATTTTTGGGGCCTGACGCGGCACAAGGGAGCGCGCCATGCCTCGTGGGACACTGCGGAATCCATCGCGCCGCACGTGCAGAGCTTCTTCTTTGCCGTGCGCGGCTCGATGCTGCGCTCCCCCGAATTTCTCGATTACTGGGAAAATCTGCCTGCCATCAAGACCTACTGGGACGCCGTGGGCAAGCACGAGGTGGTGTTCACCAAGCACTTTGCCGATCTGGGCTTTTCCTGGGACGTTTACATCCACACGGAGGATCTGGAGGAATACAACGATTATCCCATGATGGGCATGCCCACGCTGCTGCTGCGTGAGCGCGGCTGCCCGTTTTTCAAGCGCAAAAGCTTTTTGATGCCCCGGCGCATGTACTCCATGGTGCCCCAGGGGGAAGCGCCGCGTCAGCTGTGGGACTACCTGAGCGCGCAGACGGATTATCCGCTGCAATTGGTGGCGCAAAACCTGACGCGCACGGGGGACATCACCACCGTCACCAATGCGCTGACGCCCTATTATGACCTGCCCGCCGCCAAAGCCGCGGCCGAGGGCACGGCGGTGGTGCTGTGGTTCGACGGCGACGCGCTGAGCGAGCTTTTGTGCCGCGCGGCGCGGCTGCAAAAGGGCGCGCAGGTGTTTGCGCTGTTCAGCAGTGAGGAGCTGATGGAGCGCTGGCTGCCGCTGCTGCCGGAAAATACGGAGTATCTGCTGGCGAATATCAGCGGCCTGCGCGTGCTGTTCACGCACCTGTGGGACAAGCTGCGGCAGTTCCGCTATCTGCTGTATCTCAACAACGGCCTGCCGCCGCTCATCGAAGAATTTGCCGACGCCACGACGCTGGACATGGCCGTGGAGAGCCTGGCCGCGTCGGACTGCGGCGCCTTTCTGGAAACGCACCCCGCCTACGGCCTGCTGATCCCCCCGGTGGGCAGCCACCAGGAATGCTTGTCCATGGGCCTCAACTGGCCCAAGGTGTCCAAAAAGCTGAAAGGCCGGCTGGCCGAAGCCGGCCTCCGTATCCCCTTGGGGGAAAAGCATGCGGGCCTGGCGGTGCGCGGCAGCATGTTTTTTGCCCGCACGGCGGCGCTGGCGCCCCTGGCGGGATTCGCTTTTAAAAAGAACGATTCCCGGGGCAATTATCCGGCGGAGGAATTCCTGGCGCCGTTGGCGGCCCAGGCGGCGGGTTATCTGACGGCGTTTTCCTGCCGGGAGCACACGGCCTTCAACCTGTTGGCAAACCAGGCGAACCTGCTCACAGAGTACAACGAGCTGTGGGCCACGCCCATCCGCCGCAGCCCGGACACGGTGCTGTTCCGCATGGAGGCCATCCGCGATTTTTACTATGAGCGCCGCTTCCAGATGACGCTGGAGCAGGCGTTTGCCGCCAAGCTCTCCTTCAAGCAGAAGCTGTGGATCACGCTGCAGATCTGGCTGAAGCCCGAGACGTTCGCCCGCCTGCGCGGCAAGCGGGGACAGCAGGAGACGGAAGAACCCAGCGACCTGCTGGACTGACGGCTGACACACGTTTTTGCCCCGCGGCATATCCTGCTCTTAGACACTGATGCTAAGAGGAGGGGGTCGCAATGTTGAGCGGCGTGATGCTGATCATCGTGACGATGTTTGCCGTGCTGGGGGCATACTATTTATCGGACCTGCTGACGCAGGGGCTGTTCCGGCATAAACGGCTGCAGGACGCCGTGGTGCTGGTGGCGGCGCAGACACAGGAAGAAGTATGGACGGGGGTCTTGGACACCCGCAAAAAACTGCCGGACGCGCACGTGGTGGTGCTGTGCCCGCCCGAGCTGCAGCTGCAGCCCTTGGAGCCCGGCATGCAGGGCGTTTTGTTTGCCACCGCTGAGACGCTGGGCGAAACCGTCCGGGAGCTGCTGGCGATTTGAAGAAAAAAGGAGGGGACCGCATGGAAGAGCTGGAAAAGCTGGAGGGAATGGTAGAGCACATCATTTTTTGCAGCGAGGACACCGGTTATACCGTGCTGGAATTCTCCAGTGAAGGGGAACTGTATACGGCGGTGGGAGAGCTGTCGGACGTGAGCGAGGGCGAGGAAGTTACGCTGCACGGGCGCTTTGCCACCCATCCCAATTTTGGCGAACAGTTCCGCGTGGAGGCCTACGAGGTGCGCCTGCCGGAGACGGTGGGCGCCATCCGGCGCTATTTGGCCAGCGGGGTACTGCCCTATATCGGCAAGGCCACCGCGGGCAAGATCGTGGACCTGTTCGGCGGGGACGCCCTGGAGGTGATCGCCAGCCAGCCCCAGCGCCTGACGCAGATCAAGGGCATCACCGAGGAAAAGGCGCTGGCGGCCTCCAACGAGTTCAAGCGGCTGTTCGGCGTGCGGGAGGCCATCAATTACCTGGCGAAGTACGACCTGCCGGCCTCCGCCGCGGTGGCGCTGTTCCGCCATTACGGGCCGGACACTGTGGAGCTGGTGCAGCACAACCCCTATCTGCTGTGCGGCTTCCCCGCCTATCAGGATTTCCGCGTGGCGGACAACATCGCCCAATCCATGAGCCTGGAATACAACGCGCGGGAGCGCGTGTGCGCCGGGCTTTTGTATGTGCTGCGCCACAACCTCAACAACGGCCACGCCTGCCTGCCGCGGGACAAGCTGTGCGCCGCGGCCTCGGCATTTTTGCGCGTGGAGCCGGAGAGCGTGGAGGAGACGCTGCGGGAGCTGCTGGAGACGGAAGACCTGTATGAGGCCGCTTTGGGCGAGCGACAGTTCATCTGTCTGCCAGAGTACTGGCAGGCCGAGCACCATGTGGCCGCCCATCTGCGCG
>CATXYA010000065.1 GCA_958403605.1 uncultured Oscillospiraceae bacterium | reverse complement strand
ATCCCACGGTGCGCCTGCGGCTGGACCGGCTGATCCAGAAGATCAAGATCAGCGAGGACGTGGAAAACGAGCCTTATATCGCCCTGGTCAAGCGGCTGGCCGTCAACGACAAGCTGGATTTCGAGACCGCGAAGCTGCTGATCGGTGAATACAAAAAACTACAAAAGGGGGAAACTTAAATGCTTGTCAGTTCCGTCATGATCGTCTTCGCCCTGCTGGCGCTGGTGCTGTGCGTGGGGGCGGTCTTTTTACAGGTGTATCTTTCCAAAAAGGAAAACCGGCTTCTGGGCGTCATCTTGCCCGCCGCTGCCTTTTTGTATTCCGTTTTAAAAGTGCTCAACATGACGATGACCCTTTCCATGGACAATTGGATGGACGTTGGCCTCGTCCTCCGCGGGTTCCTCGTCGCCAACATCCCCACGCTGGTGCTGCTGGCGATCTACTGGATCGCGCGCGAAAACCTCAAGCGCAATAAACAGCTGGAGAAAATGAACATCCAGGACCTTTGAGCGTTATCGAAAAAAGAGGACTGTAGGGAATGCCGGGGACGGCGTTCCCTACGCAAGGCCTCCATACGCTGTAAACTATAGGATCGTGCGCGCCCCCTCATCCGGCAGCAGCTTTGCGGCTGCCACCTTCCCCCGCCGGGGGAAGGCTTTTGTTTTTCCTTGCTTTCGCGGAAAAACAACGTAGCTTTACGCTTGGCTTAAGATATTAACAAGCGTAAAGCTTTTAGCAAGTAGAAGCAGGGCGGCGGGACGCCGCCCGCGTTGCCTTCCCCCGGTGGGGGAAGGTGCTGAGCGCAGCGAAGCGGATGAGGGGGCGCGCACGCTCCTGCCCTGGCACATCAATTAAAAAACGGATGAAGGAGCGCACACGGACCTTCCCATCCCTATACAAAAAGGGCGCGTTTTACAACGCGCCCTTTTCTTTGGATTGTCTTGAAAAAGCCAGCGTGCCCTCACTGCGACACGGACAGGCGCACCAGGGCGCGGGACAGCTTGGCTTTTGCCAGCTGCAGCTCATGGGCGTCGCGGGCGCTGGCGATACGGTGCTCGGCCTCTTCCTTGGCGCGGGCGGCGCGGGCGGCGTCGATGTCCTCAGCCCACTCGAAAGTGGTCGCCACCAGACGCACATGATCCGCCGTCACGGTCAGCAGACCGCCGTTGACCGCGGCCTGCCGGTCCTTGCCGTCAATGGTCACCCGGGCCGCGCCCATACCCAGCGCCGTCACATAGGGGATGTGCTTTGCCAGAATACACACGTCGCCGTCGATGGTGCGCACGATCAGCCGCTCGGCGTCGCCGTCGTAAAAGCTGCCGTCGGGCGTCACGATCTGGAGATGGTAGGTCGTCATGCCCTCACCTCATTCCATGGCCTTGGCTTTTTCCACGGCCTCGTCGATGGTGCCCACGAACAGGAAGGCGGACTCCGGCAGATCGTCGTGCTTGCCTTCGATGATCTCCTGGAAGCCGCGGATGGTCTCTTTCAGCGGCACGTATTTGCCCTGCATGCCGGTGAACTGCTCGGCCACGCTGAACGGCTGCGACAGGAACCGCTGGATTTTGCGGGCGCGGGCCACGGTGATCTTATCCTCTTCGGACAGTTCATCCATGCCCATGATGGCGATGATGTCCTGCAATTCCTTATAACGCTGCAGAATGCGCTGCACCTCGCGGGCCACTTCGTAGTGCTCTTTGCCCACCACGTCCGGCGACAGGATGCGCGAGGTGGAGCCCAGCGGATCCACGGCCGGGTAAATGCCCAGCGAGGCGATGCTGCGGTCCAGCACGGTGGTGGCGTCCAGATGGGCGAAGGTGGTGGCGGGGGCCGGGTCCGTCAAGTCGTCGGCGGGCACATACACGGCCTGCACCGAGGTGATGGAGCCCTTCTTGGTGGAGGTGATGCGCTCCTGCAGCGCACCCATCTCCGTGGCCAGCGTGGGCTGGTAGCCCACGGCGGAGGGCATGCGGCCCAGCAGTGCCGACACCTCGCTGCCCGCCTGGGTGAAGCGGAAGATGTTGTCGATGAACAGCAGCACGTCCTGGTTTTCCCGGTCACGGAAATACTCGGCCATCGTCAGGCCAGACAGCGCCACGCGCATACGGGCTCCCGGCGGTTCGTTCATCTGGCCGTAGACCAAGGCCGTCTTGGACAAAACGCCGGATTCGGTCATCTCATTGTAAAGGTCGTTGCCTTCGCGGGTGCGCTCGCCCACGCCCGTGAAGACGGACAGGCCGCCGTGCTGCTTGGCCACGTTGTTGATGAGCTCCATGATGAGCACGGTCTTGCCCACGCCGGCGCCGCCGAACAGGCCGATCTTGCCGCCCTTGGCGTAGGGGGCGATCAGGTCTACGACCTTGATGCCCGTCTCCAAAATTTCGGTGGTGGATTCCTGCTCGTCATAGGCCGGGGCCGGGCGGTGGATGGGCCAGCGCTCCGCCTCAGGCGGGGCGGGCTGGTTGTCCACAGGGTCCCCCAGCAGGTTGAAGATGCGCCCCAGGGTGCATTCACCCACGGGCACCGTGATGGGGCCGCCGGTATCGGTGGCCTTGGCGCCGCGCACCATACCGTCCGTGCTGGCCATGGCGATACAGCGCACCACGTCGTCGCCGATGTGTTGCGCCACCTCCACGGTCACGGGCGTGTCGCCGTTTTCCACGGTCACGGCGTTGAGCAGCGCCGGCAGATGGCCGTCGGGAAAACGGATGTCCAGCACAGGGCCCATGACCTGGATCACTGTGCCGATGTTTTTTTCGTTCATTGGCTTATCTCCTTCAGACAGAGAGTCCTAAATTTCCTTGCTGCATAAAACAGGTACTTTCAGCGAACGGCCACGCCGGGCGCGGGGCGCCCTTAGCGGACTGTTCCCGCCGCTTTGCGCCCGTCCCCTTCGGCAGGCCGCCAACCGCGGCCCACGATACGCCGCGCTGAGCCCGGATGCTGCCCTCGCGACGCAGAAAGTTCTTTGCCAAGCTTTCTTTCAAGAAAGCGGGGGGCTATGCCTCGGCGCCCGCCACGATCTCGGTGATCTCCTGGGTGATGGCGCCCTGGCGCGCGCGGTTGTAACGCAGCGACAGATCCTCGATCATGTCCCCGGCGTTTTTAGACGCGGCGTCCATAGCCGTGCGGCGGGCGCCCATTTCACTGGCGACGCTTTCCGCCATGGCGCCGTACAACAGGCCGCCCACATATTCGGGCACAATGGCGTCGTACACCTCCTCGGTGGACGGCTCGTACACCGTCACAGCCACCGGGGCGTTTTTGGCGGCGCTGCGCTCATAATTGAGCGGCAGCAGCTTCACCTGGGCGGGCTGCTGGCTGAGCATGGACACAAAGTTGGTGTAGATCAGGTGCAGCTCGTCGAACTCGCCCTGGCAGTAGGCCTTGCACAGCATGCGCGACAAGGCAAAGCAGCTGCCGATGCCCATGTCCTCCGCCACGTCGTATTGATCGGTAACGATCTCCAAACCCTTGTGGCGGCAGTGCTCCAGCGCCTTGCGGCCAATGGGCACCACACAGGCGTCTTTGCCCTCCATGGCCGCGGCGGCCATTTTGAACACGTTGGCGTTGTAACCGCCCGCCAACCCGCGGTCGCCCGCGATGATGACGTAACAGGATTTTTTCACCGTGCGCTTTTGCACATAGACGGAGGAAAAATCCACGTTGTTGTAGGCGATGTCCGTCAGCGCGGCGTGCAGCGTGTCAAAATAGGGCCGGGTGCGCTCGGCGCGCTCTTTGGCGCGCCGCAGCTTCGAGGACGCCACCAGTTCCATGGCCTTGGTGATCTGCATGGTGCTTTCCACGCTTTTGATGCGCAGCTTGATGTCCTTCATGGACGAAGCGGCCATTGGCTGTGGCCTCCTTTACACGGTAGTAGCGAGGAACCGCTTGGTGTAATCCGCCAACGCGGCTTTCAGGGCCGCCGTGGTCTCCTCGGACAGGGCGCCCGTCTCGCGAATGGGTCCCAGCACGTCGGCCTCGTGCAGGTTTGCCAGGTCCTCATAGAGGCCCTGCTCGTACTCGTGCACCTTTTCCACCGGCACTTCCACCAAATAATCATTGGTGACGGCGTACAGGATGCACACCTGCAGCTCCACGGGCACCGGCTCGCTGCGCCCCTGCTTGAGCACTTCCACAATGCGCTCGCCCTGGGCCAGACGCCGCTTGGTGTCGGTATCCAGGTCGCTGCCGAATTGGGCGAAGCTCTGCAGCTCCCGGTACTGGGAATACAGCAGCTTCAGCGTGCCGGCCACCTTCTTCATGGCCTTGATCTGAGCGTTGCCGCCCACGCGGGACACGGAGATGCCGGGGTTCACGGCAGGCATGATGCCCGCGTGGAACAGCTCGGTCTCCAGGAAGATCTGGCCGTCGGTGATGGAGATGACGTTGGTGGGGATATAGGCCGAAACGTCGCCGGCCTGCGTCTCAATGATGGGCAGCGCAGTGATGGAGCCGCCCCCGTATTCCGGAGCCAGGCGCGCCGCGCGCTCCAAAAGGCGGCTGTGCAGATAGAACACGTCGCCGGGATAGGCCTCGCGTCCCGGCGGGCGCCGGATGAGCAGGCTCAGCGCGCGGTAAGCCACCGCGTGCTTGGAAAGATCGTCATAAATAATGAGCACGTCTTTGCCCTGGTCCATAAAATATTCAGCCATGGAGCAGCCGGAGTAGGGCGCGATGTACTGCAGCGGCGCCAGCTCCGACGCCGTGGCGGCCACGACGGTGGTGTAATCCATGGCCCCGCCCACGGTCAGCGTCTCCACCAGCTGGGCCACGGTGCTGCGCTTCTGGCCGATGGCCACATAGATGCAGATAACGTCCTTGCCCTTCTGGTTCAAAATGGTGTCCGTGGCAATGGTGGTCTTGCCCGTCTGGCGGTCGCCGATGATCAGCTCACGCTGGCCCCGGCCGATGGGGATCATACTGTCGATGGCCTTGATGCCCGTCTGCAGCGGCACGGAAACGCTTTTGCGCTCGATGATGCCCGGCGCCTTTTTCTCCACGGCGCGGTATTCCCTGGCCTCGATGGCGCCTTTGCCGTCGATGGGCTGGCCCAGCGCGTTCACCACGCGCCCGATCATTCCCTCGCCCACGGGCACACTGACCACGCGGCCCGTGCGTTTGACCGTATCGCCCTCCTTGATGCCGGCGTCGCTGCCCAAAATAACAATGGCGACGCTGTTTTCCTCAAGGTTGAGGGCCATGCCGTATTCGCCGTTTGCAAACTCCACCAATTCGTTGGCCATACATTTTTCCAGGCCGTACGCCCGGGCAATGCCGTCGCCCACCAGGATGACGGTGCCCGTCTCGGCGCACTCCACCTGGTTTTCATAATGTTTGATCTGGCTTTTGATGATCTTGCTGATCTCCTCAGGTTTCAACTGCATAGTCTCACCAGCTTTCTTCTCTTCAAAATGGCGCTCAGGTCTCAGTGAGCACCTTGCGCAGCGCGGCAAGCCGCCCCGCGACGGAGCCGTCCAGCTCCTTGCCCGCGTACAGCACCTTCATGCCGCCCAGCAGCGACGGGTCCACCCGGCTTTCCAGCAGGATCTGTTTGCCCGTCTTTTCCGCCAGGCTCTGTTTCAGCGCGGCTTCCTGCGCGCCGGAAAGCGCCACGGCGGACACCGCCGTCACCGGCAGGATGCCCCGGGCCTCGTACAGGCGCGCACGGTATTCGCTCACGCAGCCGGGCAGCATGCCCAGCGCCGAGCGCTCGCACAGCAGCTTCAAGAAGTTGCACACATAGCGGTGCACCCCGCTGCCGAACGCCTCGTCCAGCAGGCCCAGGCGCTTTTCCTTTTCCAGCGCCGGGTTCTGCAGCAGATTGCGGTATTCCGGCTGTGCGTCCAATTCCCGCTGCGCCAGCTCCAGGCCCGCCAAAATTTCGTCCTCGCAGGCTTCTTCCCGGGCCAGCTCGTACAGCGCGGCGCCGTATTCCTGCTCAGCCGCCGTCATGACGCGTCACCCGCCTGCCGGATGAATTCATCGATCAGCTTTTGGTGGGACGGGGCGTCCAGCTCCTTTTCCACCACCTTGCCCGCGATCTCCAGCGCCAGCGTGGAAATGTCGTTTTTCAGCTCGCCCGCGGCCTTTTTGCGCTCCGCGGCGATCTCGGCGTCGGCCTTGCTCTTCATGGCGCTGGCCTGGGCCCGCGCCTCGCCGACCATCTGCTCGCTGCGGGCGGACGCCGTGGCGGTGGCCGTCTTCACGATCTCGCTGGCTTCCTGCTTGGCGGTGGCCAGGCGCTGCTCATACTCGGCGCGCAGGCTCTCGGCCTCCGCTTTGGCCTTGTCGGCCTCGGCGTAGGTGTCGCCCACCTCCTGGGCACGCTGGTCCAGGATCTTCTGCACAGGCTTGAACAGGAACTTTTTCACCAGCATCATCTGCAAAAGCAGGTTGCAGATGGTGAAAATAAACGTCCACGGCGCCACTGTGACAAGGGATTGAAATTGTTCCATGATGGTTCCTCCCTATCCTTGATGGGGCGCTGAGCGCCCGTCACAGCTTGTCATCCCAGCATGCCGGTGAACATGCCCGGCGCCACGAAGATGAGCAGCAGGCCGGTGACGAAGCCGTAGATACCGGTGGTCTCGGCGATGGCGCAGCCCAGCAGCATGGTGGACGTGACGGAGCCCTTGGATTCCGGCTGGCGGCCAATGGCCTCGCAGGCCTTGCCGACGGCGTAGCCTTCACCGATACCAGGGCCGATGCCCGCGATCAAAGCGAGACCGGCGCCCACGGCGCAGCCTGCCAGAACGATAGCTTTTTCCAACATAGAGAACATCCTCCTAAAAAAATTGACTTATTCTAAAGGCGGCGCCCGCCGCCGGGAGACGAAAGGTCACGCGGGTTCCTCGCCCGTGTCCGCCGCGTTGGCGATGTACAGCATGGTGAGCATGCAGAAAATGAACGCCTGCATGAAGCTGGAAAACCAGTCGAAATACAGCGAGAGCACCGCGGGGATGCCCACCTGCAAAAATGGGATGGCGCCCAGCACCTCGCCCAAAAATCCGGGCAGCAGGCCGAACAGCGCCTTGTTGGCCACGGCCAGAGCCGCGTACACCAGCGTGGAGATGACGCCGCCGGAGACGATGTTGCCGAAATGACGGAACGCCATGGAGATGGGCGTCGCCAGCTCGGACAAAATGTTGAAGGGCGTCAGCACGAAAATGGGCTGGGTAAAGCCTTTCAGGTAGCCGCCCACGCCGCCGGTGCGGATCTTGGTGGCGGTGATCATCACGAACACCAGCACCGCCCAGGCAAGCTCGGTGGACAGATCGCTCGTCGGCGGGAACATGCCCACCAGGCTCAGCAGGCTGGACACCACCGACGTGGCGAACAGCGCCGCGATGAACGGCCCGAAATGGCTGAACTTTTTGCCCATGTTGGAATCGACGAAGTTCTGCGCCGTCTTCACCAGCAGCTCGGCCACCACTTGCCGCTTGCCCGTGCCGCGCACGGTCATGCCGCGGGTCAGCCAGATGCACAGCCCGGTGATGATCGCCATGACGATCCAGGCGTTGACGACGGTCTCGGTGATGGGGATGCCCCCGAAGATCGGGATCTCAAAAAAGATCTTGGCGCCCTTGATATCGACATT
>CATXYA010000064.1 GCA_958403605.1 uncultured Oscillospiraceae bacterium | reverse complement strand
GGGCGGATAAAAGGGCGGTGGTACATCTGCTGGATAAAAAGGGTGCGTTTTCGATCACCAAATCCGGCGAAAAGGTCTCCGAGTTGCTGGGCATCTCCAAATTCACCCTTTACAATTATCTGGATATCCTGCGCAAGGCGGACGCCAACGAGTCCGCCGCAGCAGACAATGTATCAAACACCGATCGATCTTGAGGAGGGAACTTGATGGATGTCACCGAAAACTTGAAGCGGCTGGGGCTCACGCTGCCTCCGCCCATCCCCGCACAGGGCGTCTATACGCCGGTGGTGCCGTTTGGGGACAAACTGCTGTACGGCTCCGGCATGGGGCCCAACCAGGCTTTGCTGCCCCATTATGAGGGCAGGCTTGGCCGGGAATTCGATATTGCTCAGGGCCAGGCGGCCGCCCGCCAGGCGGTGCTGAACATCTTGGCCAACCTGCAGCAAGCCGTCGGCGATCTGGGCCGCGTGCGGCGTTTTGTCAAGATCCTGGTCTTCGTCAGCAGCACCGAGGATTTTTACGACCAGCCCGCCGTTGCCGACGGCGCCTCCGCACTGCTGCGTGAGCTTTTTGGCCCGGAGGCCGGGCTGCCCGCCCGCTCCGCCATCGGCGTCAACGTCCTGCCCGGCAACATCCCCGTGGAGATCGAATGGCTTGCCGAGCTGAAACCGGAATAAAAACACGGGAGGCAGTTTTATGTTTGCGACCAAGCTTCAGTGCCGCGCCTGCCATGCGCAGTACGGCCTCAAAATCCGCTATGCCTGCCCCGCGTGCGGCGGGCTGCTGGAAGTGGTCTATGACGAGGCGGGCCCGCTGGACCCCCAGCCGATCCTGCAGCCGGACGGGGCTTTCCCCGGGCTGTGGAAGTTCCACGCCATGCTTCCCCTGCAAAATACCGCCAACATCGTCTCCCTGGGCGAGGGCGATACGCCGCTGCTGGAAGCGGGGCGCATTGCCCGGCAGTGGGAGCTGCCGGTGGAGCTTTTCCTCAAGGCGGAGATGCTGAACCCCAGCGGCTCTTTCAAAGACCGGCCCTCCACCGTGGCCGTGTCGGTGGCGAAGGAACAGGGATACGACGCCGTCGTCGTAGCGTCGTCCGGCAACGCCTCCGCCGCTGTCGCCTCTTACGCCGCCCGTGCCGGGATGGACTGTGTCGTGCTCATCCCCCAGAGCACCGATCCCGGCAAGATCGTGCAGGCGCAGTCCTATGGGGCCAAGGTGTTCGCCGTGGAAGGGACATTCAGCGACGCATATGCCATGTCCATGCGGTACGCAGCGGCATACGGCGTGCCCAACTGCACCTCTACCTATGTCAATCCCTATACCGTCGAGGCCAACAAAACCGTCGCCTATGAGATCTTCCATCAGCTGCGGGGCCGGGCACCGGATTACATCACCGTCCCCATCGGCACGGGGCCGCTGCTGGCGGGCACCTACAAGGGGTTCCAGGAGCTGCAAGCGATGGGACTCATCAGCAAGCTCCCGAAAATGATCGGCGTCCAGGCCGAGCAGTGTATGCCCATCGTCCAGGCGTTTGCCAAACATACCGCCGTTGCCCCCTGGCGGGCGCCGATGCACACCATCGCCGGCGGCATTGCCGACCCCTTGGAGGGATATCCCCAGGACGGCGAGACCACGCTGGACATCATCCGGCGGTGCGGCGGCATGATGGTCTCTTTATCCGAAGAAGAGATTGCCGAGGCCAACCGGGCGGTGGAGCAGTGGGTGGGCCTGTACAGTGAGCCCACCGGCGCCGTGAGCGTGGGGGCTGTCAAAAAACTGGTGCGCGCCCAGGTGATCCCGCCGCAGTCCAGTGTCGTCTGCCTGGCCACGGGCCACGGCTTCAAGTTCACCAAGCGCAGCTTCCCTGCTCCCAAAATGATCCATGGCCTGGAAGAGATCAAGTGGTAAGCTTTTCCTCTGCAGGAAAACTCCTGCAGCAAGCGCAAAAAGAGCGCGTGCTTCTTGGAAGCACGCGCTCTTTCTCTTCTATTCTATTGATCAGGCGATCCGCCTTACGCCGTCTTGTGCGCTTTTTTGTCCAGCCGCATCTTGTCCGCGATCATGGCGATGAACTCGCTGTTGGTGGGCTTGCCGCGCAGATTGTGGATGGTGTAGCCGAAGTAGCTGTTCAGGGTGTCCACGTCGCCCCGGTCCCACGCCACCTCGATGGCGTGGCGGATGGCGCGCTCGACCCGGCTGGCCGTGGTGTTGTTGCGCTTGGCGATCTCGGGATACAGGCGCTTGGTGACGCTGTTGATGTACTCGCCGTCCTCCATGGTCATCAAAATGGCGTCGCGCAGGAACTGGTAGCCCTTGATGTGCGCGGGCACGCCGATCTGGTGCAGGATCTCGGTGACGGTGCACTCGTCGTCCACCACGTGGGGCACCTGGGCGCGGCGGCCCGCCGCACTCGCGACGCGCTTCGCCAGCACCTCCGGGTCAAAGGGCTTGAGGAAGTAGAAAGAAAAGCCGTTCTCCACCATTTCGCTCTCCAGCGAATCATCGGTAAAGCTTCCGGTGACGAAAAAGACCGCCTCGCAGCCCGCCTCCTGGCAGCGCTGTTTCACGCTGATGGCGTCCAGCTCCGGCATGAAGGCGTCCAGCAGCACCACATCCGGCTGCTGCGTCAGGATGGCCTCCAGCGCGGCGTGGCCGTCTTTGGGGCAGACCGCACAGGCGATGTTCTGGGCCTGCAGCGCCTCGCGGCAGCGCTGGGTGACCGTGCCCGTGAGTTCCGTCATCAAAAATTTTACCTGTTCCATGTTCTTTCTCCTCCAATATTCTTCCCTCGGCACCGGCGGGCGGGTTCTTCCCGTTTGTGCGTCCGGTTCTCTTTTCTGTTCCAGATTCTACCATATATTACCATGAAACGCAATACTTTCCAGCAAAATTTTTCCATATTTTGTGGAGACGCCACCATTCGACACGAAATGCAGTAGTTTCGCCGAATTTGCCCCACAAGGCTGAAAAAACGGCCCCGCAGGGCGCAAACCGCCTGCTGGGCCGTTTTTCCAGTGCTCTGTTCTTAAGCCGCGTCCGTTTCGCCGCCCTGCAGACGGTGATAGGAATCATCGGCCGTCTGCAGCATGTGCTCGGCAAAAATGCCGTAGCCGCGGGTGGGGTCGTTCACCAGCACATGGGTGACGGCGCCCACCAGGCGCCCGTTCTGCACGATGGGGCTGCCGCTCATGCCCTGCACGATGCCGCCCGTGGCCGCCAGCAGGCGCTGGTCGGTGATGTGCACGATCATGTTGCGGTTGGGATTATCGGAGGAGAGGGCGATCTTCTCGATCTCCACGGCGTAGCGCGCGGGCTCCTGCCCGTCGATGGTCGTCAAGATCTCCGCCGGGCCGGTGGTGACCTCCTGGGCCAGGGAGACCTCCATGGCCGTGCCCTTCAAATAGGAGGTCAGCTTGCCGTAAACGCCCGTCTCCCCATTTACCGTGATGTCGCCCGTGGGCAGGCTGGTGAGGAACTTGCCCTTCAATTCGCCCGGGCTGCCGGAAGAGCCGGCCACCACGCTGGTGATGGACACGGGCACGATCTCCCCTTTTAATAAAGTGATGGTCTCGCCGGTGTCCACATCGTGGATGGAGTGGCCCAGCCCGGCGAACATGCCGGTGCTGCTGTCCACAAAGGTCATGGTGCCGATGCCCGCGGAGGAATCCCGCACCCACATGCCCGTGCGCCATGTCCCGGCGGAGGAATCCTTCACCGCCGTCAGCAGCACGGATTTTTTCACGCCGTCCCGCAGGTACACCACCTCCGCCGGCGCGCCGGAAAGGTCCTGCAGCGCGGCGGAAACGTCCTCATTGGTCTTCGTCTCCCTGCCCGCGATGGACACGATGACGTCACCCATTTTCAGCCCCGCCGTCTTGGCGGGGTTTTTATAGCCCGCGGCGGTGTAGATATCGCTGAACCCCACCACCATGGCGCCGTTGGCAAACATCTTGATGCCGAAGGGCGTGCCACACACCTGTACCACCCGTTTTTCCACCACCTTGGCGCGCACAGTCTTTACCGGGATGACCCCGGCGATGCTGAGGTCGGCGTTATACGAGGCGCCGGGGTCCAGGCTGGCCACGGCGTCCCGCGGGCCCGCGGCCCGGCTGACGAGGAAGGGCATGCCCGCCACCGCCAGCCCGTTTCCCTGGTTGACCAAAAAGGTATCCGGCAGCAGCGTGCCCAGATACAGCGCGAAAATAAAGAGCGTCACCACGATGCCGGAGGTGATGAAGCAGCTCCATTTGATGAACTTTTCCATAGCATGCGTCCCCTTCATGTGATACTGATCGGGGTTAGTATTCACGGGGGACGCCTGATTTAATCAAACAACCGCTTGACCAGGCGCAGCAGCGCCATAATGATGGGCCCGGCGGCCACGGCCACCGCGACGGCTGCCGCGCTGATGCCGGTGACGGCGGCGGTGCCGCAGACGGGCTGGGCAAAGGGCGCGTACACGCACAGCAGGGCCAGGCCCGCAGAGAGCGCCGTCGCCCCCAGCAGCGCCGGGTTGCCGGACATTTTAAAGCCCTTGCCGCGGCACTCAAAAATGTACACCATCTGCGACAGCACCACGGTGAGGAAGCAGGCGCTGCGCGCCTGCTCCAGCGGCGCACCGGCCAGCAGCGACACCCAGTAGGCGCCGCAGGACGCCAGCCCCAGCATGATGCCGCGCACCACCACCGTGCGCGCCAGGCCATGGGCGAAGAGCCCTTCTTCCTTCGGGCGGGGCGGGCGGGACATGATGTCGTCCGCCGGGGGCTCCATGCCCAGAGCGATGGCGGGCAGGCTGTCGGTGAACAGGTTCACCAATAAGATTTGAATGGGCAGCAGCGTCACGGGCAGGCGCAGCACCATGCCGAACAGCATTCCCAGCACCTCGCCCAGGTTGGAGGTGAGCAAAAAGCGGATGAAGCGGCGGATGTTCTGATAGATGACGCGCCCTTCCTCCACCGCCGCCACGATGGTGGCGAAGTTGTCGTCCAGAATGACGACGCCCGAGGCCTCCTTCGTCACGTCGGTGCCCGTCAGGCC
Organism: uncultured Oscillospiraceae bacterium; assembly: GCA_958403605.1. Lineage (GTDB taxonomy): Bacteria > Bacillota > Clostridia > Oscillospirales > Ruminococcaceae > Ruthenibacterium. The sequence continues at coordinate 2,655 of CATXYA010000064.1, read as the reverse complement.
CATGGCCACGCCGATGTCCGCCTCCTTGACGGCGGGGGCGTCGTTGACGCCGTCGCCCGTCATGGCCACGATCTGCCCGGCGCCCTTGTAGGCACGGACGATGCGCAGCTTGTGCGCCGGGGTGACGCGGGCATACACCGAGGTGGACATACAGGCCTTGCGCAGCTCGGCGTCGCTCAGCGCGTCCAGCTCCACACCCGTCAGCGCGCCGTCCCCTGGCCTGGCGATGCCCACGGCCTGGGCCACGGCCCGCGCCGTCTCCACGGAGTCGCCGGTGATCATCACGGGTTTGATGCCCGCCGTGCGGCAGCGGCGCACCGCGGGCTTCACCTCGGGCCGCGGCGGGTCAATCATGCCCATGAGGCCCAAAAAGCACAGCTCCGCCTCGCCCTTGCCCGGTGTGTCGCTTTCGGCAAAGGCCAGCACCCGCAAAGCGTCCTTCGCCATCTGCGCCGCGGCGGCCTGGATCTCGGCGCGGTCCCGGGCGGTGATGGCCCGCCGGCCCGAGGGCGCGGCGATCTGCGTGCAGCACGCCAGCAGCATATCCGGCGCACCCTTGCACAAAAGCCGTGTCCCCTTGGCGCTGCGCACGGCCACGCTCATGCGCTTGCGGTCGGAATCGAAGGGGTGCTCGGCGGTGACGGTCTCGGTGCGCAGCAGCACGTCCTTCGTCACGCCGCCCTTGGCGGCGGCGATGAGCACCGCGGCCTCGGTGGGGTCGCCCGTGATCTCATAGCTGCCGCGCTTTTCCCGGATCTTGGCCGTGGCGCACAGCACCGCCGTCTCCAGCAGCGGCTGCAGCGCGGGCAGGCGGACGGGCGCGCCGTGCTCCGTCAGCGCCCCCCTCACCGCGTAGCCGTCCCCGGAGACGTTGATCGTGTGCCCCGGCAGCCAAATGCGCTGCACCGTCATGCGGTTTTGGGTGACGGTGCCGGTTTTATCCGTGCAGATGACGCCCGCGCAGCCCAGCGTCTCCACGGCGTGCAGCTTGCGGATGACCGCGCCGCGGCGCAGAATACGCCCCACAGACAGCGCCAGCGTGATGGTGACGATGGCGGGCAGCCCCTCCGGGATGGCCGCCACCGCCAGCGAAACGCCCGTGAGCAGCATATCGAGAAAATCGTTGCCCTGTAAAAAGCCCAAAAAGCCCACCGCCAGGCAGATGCCCACGCAGGCGATGGCCACAAAGCGCCCCAGCTGCTTGAGTTTTGTCTGCAGCGGCGTGGGGTCTTCCTCGGCGTCGTCCACCAGCCCGGCGATCTTCCCCATCTCCGTGGACATGCCCGTGGCGGTCACGCGGCCCTCGCCCCGGCCGCCCATGACAGTGCAGCCCATATATAAGGTGTCACCGTTCTTTTTGGCGACGGGCACGCTCTCCCCCGTCAGCATGGATTCATCGCAGCTGATGCCCGCCCCCGCCAGCAGGGCGCAGTCGGCGGCCAGCTTGTCGCCCGCCTCAAACAGCAGCACATCCCCCGGCACCACGCCGCGGGCGTTGAGCGTCAGCTCCTTGCCGTCCCGGCGCACCCGGGCCGTGGGGGCGCTCAGCTCTTTCAGCGCCTCCAGCGTTTTTTCAGTGCGGTACTCCTGCAAAAAGCCCATGGTGGCGTTCAGCAGCACGATGATGATGATGGTGACGGCCTCCGTGCCCTGTCCCATCAAAATGCTGATCAGCGTGGCGACCGCGAGGATGAGGATCATCACATCCTTGAACTGAGAAAAGAACATGGCGGCGATACCGGCCTTTTTGGTGCCGGACAGGCGGTTTTCCCCCACCTGCGCCAGCCGGGCGGCGGCCTCGGCGCTGGTGAGGCCGCGGTTTGGTTCCTGCATACGGGTCCCCTCGCTTTTTCCATAATTTCGTTACCAGCGTATGCGGGCAGGAGGGGGCGCTATGCTTTTTTGCTTTTTTCTGAAATTTATTGTATACTGATTGAAGACAGGAGACCTGTTGCCTCGTCTTATGGGCAGAACCGGAAAAGGAGGAAACAATGATGTGGTTCCTGGTTTTTAAACAACTTCTTACCGTGTGCAGCGTTTTGCTGGCTGGTTATCTCGTTTATTTCGGCGTCATCGCCGTGGCCGGATTGATCAAAAAAGCGCCCAAGGCCCCGGCGGCGCAGCCCAAGAAAAAGTTCGCCTGCGTGGTGGCGGCCCGCAACGAGGCCACCGTCATCGGCAATTTGGTGGACAGTCTGAAAGCGCAGGCCTACCCCGCCGAGCTGTTCGACATCATCGTGGCGCCCAACAACTGCACGGACGACACCGAGGCGGTGGCCCAGGCCCACGGCGCCCGCATCTTCAACCCGGAGGGCCCTATCCACTCCAAGGGCGAGGTACTTACCCAAGTGGTGGATGAGCTGGTCTTGACGGGCGATTACGACGCCATGTGCGTCTTTGATGCGGACAACCTGGCCGGCAGCCAGTTCCTGGCTCGTATGAACGACGCGCTGTGCTCCGGCGCGCGCATCGCCCAGGGCTTCCGCGATTCCAAAAACCCCGAGCAGACGGCGATCTCCGGCTGCTATTCCATCTGCTACTGGATGCTCAACCGCTTCTACAACACCGCCCGCGCGGCGCTGGGCCTTTCCGCTTTGGTCAACGGCCGCGGCTTTGCCGTCTCCGGCGGCGTGGCCCAGGCGGTGGTGAACGCCA
>CATXYA010000063.1 GCA_958403605.1 uncultured Oscillospiraceae bacterium | reverse complement strand
TGGGAACATACACCTGCATGTCATGCCTGATCCCCAGCTGCAGCGTGTTGAACACCGGTTCCACCGGGGCATTTTCCCCGCCAAAATACCAATTGAAGATCGCCCGTTCCACAGCGGTTGCATACCGATCCAGCGCCACTTTGATTCCTCCCTGTTCCTCGCATTTTTGTCTCACCGCAAGCCATTACAGTTTGCTTATCCTAAGCATAGCACAGGTCCGGTCCCATAGACAGGGCTTTCAAGGGCCGTATTGTCAAAAAGGCCGTCGAAGACACTCTGCCGGAATGTTTCCGCCCGCTCTGACCGACCAAAAGCTGAGGGGGCAGCCCTTTTTAGGGCTGCCCCCTCAGCTTTTCACATGTTCTGCGCTTTATAGTTCTCCCCCCATGTCCGCATGGCGTCCAGAATGGGTTTCAGGCTTTTCCCCAGGTCTGTCAGGCTGTACTCCACCCGCGGCGGAACTTCCGCATATACTTTGCGGCTCACCAGCCCTTTTTCTTCCATGTCCCGCAGCTGGGCAGTGAGAACTTTCTGGGAAACGCTGCCAATGGACTTTTTGAGCTCTCCAAACCGCTTCGTTCCCGGCATGAGGTCGCGCAGGATCAGGACCTTCCATTTATCACCGATCAGCATAAGCGTTGTCTCTACCGGGCAGGCAGGTAATTCTTTTGTTTGCTGCATGGTATCACGCCTTCCAATAGTTTCTTTTTAGTAACTACAGCACAAAAAAGTGCTTACTTTACAATAGATACTTACAGAATTATTATAATCCTGCAAGAGAAAAGTTGCAATTCCAAACCCCACATTCCAACCAGGAGGTATGTATCATGAATGATGTTGTAAAGTTTTTGCAGGAAAATCCCGTGCAGTATCTGGCCACTGTCGGCCGTGACGGAAAAGCCAAGTGCCGCCCCTTCATGTTTTCAGGAGAGATGGACGGCAAGCTGTGGTTCTGCACCAACAACCGGAAGGACGTCTACAAGGATATGCACGCCAACCCCAACATCGAGATTTCTGTTTCCAGCCCGGCTTATGCGTGGATCCGTCTGAACGGCGAGGCCGTGTTCGAAAATAACATGGCCGCCAAGGAGATGTGCATCCAGAACCCCATCGTCAAAGGGCAGTACGGCGAGGCCACCAACCCCATCTTTGAAGTGTTCTATCTGAAAGATGCCCATGCGGTAATCGCTGACTTCTCCGGCAATCCGCCCAGGGAGTACGACCTGTAAGGTTCATGTGCAGGGGTTCCCCCGGATCGTTCTGGGGGAACCCCTTGATTTTGAGAGGCTTTTTATGCAGACAAAAGAGTACCTGGAATACATTGTGGATCATATCCACTCTGCCGTTTTTGCCACCGTGGACAGCCAGGGACGCCCTGTCACCTGTGCTATTGACATCATGGATTATGATGAAAGTGGCCTTTACTTCCTGACAGCAAGGGGTAAGAACTTTTATGATCGGCTGAAAGCCAATGAAAATGTTGCCTTTACCGCCATGAAGGGTAAAGATACCCTTTCCTGTGTGGCGGTGTCTGTGCAGGGCAAAGCGAAGGAGATCGGGGCGGACATGCTGCCCGACCTGTTCCGTAAAAATCCCTATATGGAGAAGATTTATCCCGATGTGCGTTCCCGCAGCGCGCTTACAGTATTCAAAATTTACGAAGGAACCGGAGAATGGTTTGACCTCTCCAAACTTCCTATTGAACGGGCCAGCTTCTTTTTCGGCGGCGCACAGGCAAAAGAAACCGGCTATTTTGTGACGGATAAATGCATTGGCTGCAAGCTGTGTTATTCCAAATGTCCACAGAAGTGTATCGACATTTCAAAAAAGCCTGTGGTTATTCGGCAGGAACACTGTCTGCACTGCGGAAATTGCTATGAAATTTGCCCGGCAAGGGCGATTGAACGGAGATGAGAGGATGACGCAGGACGAACGATTGAATTTTCTGCTCCATGCTCTGCTGGCGGAACGAAACGAATATAAAGAGATCCCGGTGCCGTATTCCCTGCAGGAAAAGCGGCGGCTTTTGCGCAGCCTGATGAATGTGCGTCCGCCCGTCCCGGCCCGTGAGGATTTTTTGCAGGTGCAGGACACTTACCTGAAAGAGCGTCTCGCACAGCGGGGCGTGACAAAGCTGGATGACCTGATGCCGGTGCGTCCCGGGCTGTATCTCTGGCAGGGAGACATCACCACACTGGCGGTGGATGCCATCGTCAACGCGGCCAACAGCCAGATGCTGGGCTGCTTTGTGCCCTGCCACGGCTGCATCGACAATGCCATTCACACCTATGCAGGGGTGCAGCTCCGCCTGGAGTGTGCCCGCCTCATGGCCGGGCAGGAGGAAGAACCCACCGGCCGCGCAAAAATCACGAAGGCTTACAACCTGCCCTGTCGCTATGTACTGCATACTGTCGGCCCGATCATCTGTGGAGCCGTCACGCAGGCAGACCGGGAACTGCTGGCCAGCTGCTACCGCACCTGCCTGGAGCTTGCGGAAGCCAGCGGGCTGCACAGTGTAGCCTTTTGCTGTATATCCACCGGAGAGTTTCACTTTCCCAATGAACTGGCCGCAAAGATTGCCATACAAACGGTGGCAGAATGGCAGCGGCAAAACCCGGACAAAATCAAGGTGATCTTCAATGTTTTCAAGGACAGAGACTATGAAATCTACAAGCGCCTGCTGCGATAAGATCGCACGGCTCAAACAGGAATTGGACACGGCGGACGCTGTGGTGATCGGAGCAGGTTCCGGGCTTTCCACTTCCGCCGGGTTTCTCTATACCGGCGAACGCTTTCAAAAATATTTCGGGGACTTTATTGCAAAGTATGGCTTCCGCGATATGTATTCAGGCGGCTTTTATCCCTTTGACAGTCTGGAGGAACATTGGGCGTATTGGAGCCGGTATATCTACATCAATCGCTATCTGGACGCCCCAAAACCAGTGTATCAGGAGCTTTTGAAGCTGGTGTAGGGGAAGGACTATTTTGTGCTGACCACCAATGTGGACCATTGTTTCCAAAAGACCGGATTTGACAAGCAGCGTTTGTTCTATACCCAGGGCGACTATGGCCTGTGGCAGTGCTCCAGGCCCTGCCACCAAAAGACCTATGACAACGAAACCATTGTCAAAAAGATGGTGGCCGAACAAAAGGATCGAAAAATCCCCAGTGAACTGATCCCCCGCTGTCCGGTCTGCGGCGCGCCCATGTCCATGAATCTGCGGGCGGATGATACCTTTGTGGAGGATGAAGGCTGGCACATCGCCGCCCGGCGGTATGAGGAGTACCTGCAGGGCCACGAGGGACAGCATATCCTCTTTCTGGAACTGGGGGTTGGCGGCAATACGCCGGTCATCATCAAATATCCGTTCTGGCGCATGACCCTGGCCAATCCCCGGGCTGTCTATGCCTGTATCAACCTGGATCAGGCATACTGCCCGCCGGAAATCGAATCCCGGTCTCTCTGCATAGGGAAGGATATTGGCGAAGTCCTGACCGCGCTTTTGTAAAGGGTGTCTTGCCGGCGGCAGGGACGCTACAAAGAGGTTTTCTCAGGATGAGCAAAGCCTAGATCTAAGATATGCAATAACCGCAGGCCTTCGAGCACAGATGGGGCATATTACCGTCCTGGGCCACTGAAAGAAAGCCCGCCTGAATGGCGGGCTTTCTTCGTTCCTGGCTGACCTTATACGTTCGTTGTCGCTTTTATCCGTCGATGGTGATGGTGATTACCGGCTCCTCGAGAGTCGTATATCCCTCTTTGATTTCGAATTTCAGCTCGATATCTTGTATATCGGATGTCGACGTGATCTGATTGTCCTCGAGGGAAGATTGCCACAATTGGATGACCAGAGCCGCGGATTCTCCATCTGCCAACTCCTGGAACTGTGACATTCGGCGATATGCAATGATACAGCGCGGGAATTTGTACAGTGTGCGCAAATTCCTGCGCTGATTGCTATGCCGAGAAAAGAATGTGAGAGCGTGAAAATTGACGCAAAAGGACAAACCCGAAAGGGAAGTGGTCAAACAGTAGTCACCGTCCCTCCCTGGTTGGGCCACCATACAACGATCCGGGGTCCGCACCTGCCGTTTTCTCTCTCAGTCAAAATCCTTACATCGATACCGGGTATTTTTCCCGTTCCCGATCTTCTGTACCTTGTCCAGCGCGGTTAACCGCTTCAGCAGAACCACGGCGCGGGTGGTGCCTATCCCAAGCAGTGATTCCAGCTCGCGGCGGCTCACCTGACCTGCCTGCCGGATCGCCTGCAAGGCCTTCTGCTCCGAGGCGGTCAGCGTAGCGCTTTCAGGTGCATACCTCGCACGACTCTCCTCCACCGGACGAGCTTCCTCTCGCATCGAGGTGGCGTGAATGTTCGGCAAAACGACTCGGAAGGCGCCTTCTACGCTTTCAAAGCTCGGCTGAATGGGGAGTCCCGCATAACAGTTCAGAATCTTTCCCAGCCCGGTCCCATAGGCTTCGATAAGATCCATGCGGTAAAACAGGGCCGCCAGCTTCCCGTTGCGAGGCTGAGAGGCGCCCATCAGGGCGGCCTCCAGAGAGAAGCCCGGCACCAGGCCGCCCAAGGAGATCAGTTCCAGCCGGTCCTGATACAGGTTGATGGAGATGCTGCCGCTGAAGCTGTAATCTCGATGGACCACCGCGTTCAGTAGGGCCTCGCGCACCGCTTCCATGGGGTAATCTCGCTCGTCTTTGCGCAAAAGCCCCTCAAACGAGGCGCGGGTCCCATTGTAAAAGTCGATGGCCTGGTAGGCTTCGTTCAACTGCTGAAAGATCGATCCGCCGAATTCCTTGCGATCCTTGAACAGCAGTTTGTCGGTCCCCTGAAAGACGGCCAGTTTGATGGAATGCTGGCACTGGTCCGAGACCAGAAGACCTAAATTGGTGTACAGGCCGTCGGCGGCCAGGATGCCAAGGGTTTGATACTGCGCCGGACCGCAGGAAAGGTGACGCTGCTGCATCTCCGACTCAAAGGTGTGAAATGTCAACTCTTGGATCAGGCTGCGGCCATTTTCATAGGAATCACCGTCTGTCAGGCGGATCATTTGCCGGATCGCATCCTCTGAGGCCGGTGCAGAACTGGCGCTCTGCCGCACATAGACGCCGGAAGGGCGCAGGCCTTTATCGGTCAGGTAATAGGGCCGCCGTGTGCCAGTGGATACCGCCACCATGACCACGGGGCAGCCGTCCATATCCCGAATGGAGATGCGCGTGAACATGGTCACGTCCGGGCGGATGCCATCCCGCAGGGCATTGGTAAGCTGCTGCACCACGGCGTCCGGATCCTGTACCCCCACCGGCGTGCCGTCGTCGTCTATGCCAATATAGACTGCCCCGCCAGCGGTGTTGGCAAAGGCGACCACTTCTTTCTTGATGTCGGGGGTGTACTGGCGCTTGTATTCCAGCGTTTCATTCTCATAGAAGGCCATCGTCTGCTCCTATCACAATATTATTCTAACACTGATAGTAACACTGTCAGAATGATGTGTCAAGAACGAAGCAGCCGCGACCTCTTATGCAACATCCGGATAACGGGTGTACACGTACTCGTAAATTCTTTGCCGGTAGCCAGAAATGCTGATCTAATCGTAACACTCCGGCAGCTCTGCCCAAAGGGTATCCCGGATCAGGTTGTCCACAGCCGCCTTTGTCTCCTGCTTATCGGTCCAGTGGTCCAGCTCTGCGATTTTTGTCTTTACCTTGGCCAGCAGGTCCACCGCCACCTGCTTGATTTTTTGAATGTCCTGTTTGGAGAGGTCCTCCGAAAAAAGCAGGTCGTACAGGGACAGTTCCTCGTCGCTGGAGAATCCCTTCCGGACGTAGCGCTGTTCTTCCCGGTCCATGCTGTTGGCTAGATCCATCAGGTCCATGAACGTCTTTTCGATGGTCGCCCGGTCCTGCTCCCTGTTGTAGTCCTCAATGATCTTTTGGTACCTCTCATAGTAGTTGATGCGCTGGGGGTTGGCGAACAGCAACTCGCTGAGGCGCTGTTGGATCAGGTCGTCCAGGTCCTTCAGGAGCAGATTTTTCCGCTTTGCCTTGGCAAATTCCCGGCGGAGCAGGTCAAAGTCGATCTTGCTGATATCGAACCGGCGGGAAGGGGCCAGACCTTCGCCGGGAATATCCACCTGCACATACTCGCTGATGATGCCGTTGATCTCCACCATCAAATCCACATTGCTGGCATGTTTGCACTTTTTCTGTAGCTGGTGGAAGATCGCAACGATCGCCTCATTTCTTTTCGGGTATCCGCCGGGATGTCCTCCCGGTCAGCGTATTTCATCATCCGGATCAATTCACTAGATAGTGTCGTCAATAAATGAGCAACCAAATGGCAATACAACGGATTTGGACGGCGGCGACGAAAGAAGCAAGATTTTTAGCGTAGCGCGTCGCAATACCGCGCCATCTTTTGAGGAGCAGGAAAGCATTCTCAACGAGATGTCGAATTTTGTAGAGATATTCGTCGTATTCACGTAACTGTTTCCGATTTTTCTTTGAGGGAATGACAGGAATCATGTCTTGTTCCATCGCCTGAAGAATGATCGCGTCTGTATCATAACCGCGGTCGGCCAGAAGATATTCTGCCTGGAACCCCTCAATCAACCGTGCTGCAACTGTGCAATCCGCTGTGGTACCAGAAGTGATAAAGAATCGCACCGGCATACCATGCGCATCCACGGCCAAATGTATCTTGGTGTTGAGCCCCCTTTTGTACGACTCATTGCCTGATTCCCACCCCGTGCTCCAGCGGCATCAGGATGTACCTTGACATGACTGGCGTCGATCATCAACCACTCAAAGTCAGTGTCGTCCACCAGGGCCTCCAGAATCTTTTCCCAGACTCCCTTGTCACGCCACCGGCAGAACCGGCGGTGTACATTTTTCCAGTTTCCATACGTCTCTGGCAAGTCCCGCCAAGGTGCTCCAGTACGCAGTATCCAGAATACACCGTTGATAAATTGCCGAGTATCCCGGGCGTTGCCTCCTCGTGTCCCTTTTTCACCGATGGTGTGCGGTCTGATTTTCTCCCACGCTTTGTCATTGATGTCATGCCGCTGCTGTTCTGCTGTCATTTTTCTGCCCCCCTTTTTCTTTGAGGACTATTATATCACATTCTTATTGACGACACCATCTAGAAAGAATGGCTCCATTTTCATCGTATCCGTTTAGGCGAAATCTAACGGTTTATCATGACTATTAACCATTTCATAGTGTAGCGACTTTCTCCGGATTAATTGTGAATAGCAGCTGGTTGTGATATACTTTTTTGATAATATGCTGTAAAAACCAGCTTGAAAGAGGCTATTGAGATGGTTTCCTATAATTTTTCTGACATATCCCCCTATGACGATTCTCTTCCTGTCAAGTTGCTTGAAGAAGCGTTTGCCGAAAGATATTGCGAATCTAAAAAGGTAACGAAAAAAATATGGGATACTGTTTTAAATAAGTCTTTTCCTGGTACTCCTGTAGCAGAACCGGGCAGGGACAATGTCCGCCTGGTAGTTGATGCGGGTGATGAATTTCTAAACAACTATAAGAGTGGCGCAGTGAAGCTGGTTCAGGAAAAGGGGCGCATTTTTGCACAGATTAAATCAAATGGTAAGTACGGAAAAAAGCTTCCTTTAAAAGAAGAACATTATCTGGATGGGCCAGACGCATTGAGCGTGCAAAACGCC
>CATXYA010000062.1 GCA_958403605.1 uncultured Oscillospiraceae bacterium | reverse complement strand
CATCCTCACGCCCTACCACCCCATCGCCTATGGCAACGAGGGGGAGGATGCCGACCATTATACGGGCTTCCTGGCCACGGAGCCCGCGGTGCGCGCCACCGCCGCCAAATACGGCGTGCCCGTCTACGGCAGCTACAATCCCCACGCTATCCCCGGCGTCACCAGCGCCGATTTCTACGACGGCATCCACTGCACGGGCACGTGCATCGGCAAGTTCTTCCCCGGCATCCCCACGGCTTTGGAAAACCTCGCAAACAACGTGGACGTCAGCCTGGATTACGAGATCACCGCCAAAGAGGCCGAAGAGCGCGACAGCGGGAAAACAGAAAGCGGGGCGACCTTGACATGATAAAACGGCTGCGGCAGATCCCGCTCCCGGTTTGGCTCACTTGGGCTGTGTGCCTGCTCCTGGGCTGTGTGCTTGTGGTGATGAACCCCATCTTTTCCCCCATCGACGAGGAAGCGCATTTTCGTGTCATCGAATATATTGCCAACGAACACGCTCTGCCCAACATGATCATCGACCCCTGGTTTTATGAATCCGTGCAGCCGCCGCTGTACTATCTTTTGATGGCACTGCCGTTTCGTCTGTTTGCTTGGGATCTTCATCTGCAGATCCTTGCGCTGCGTGGGCTGGGTCTTTGCATGCTGCTTGCGCTGTTGGGTGTTTGTTTTGCACTGGAGCCCGTCCTAAAGCGCATTTCGCCCGATTTTCCCATCGGTTATTACCGTGCTCTCTTTCTTTTTTGCTGCTTTTCGCCCGGCGTCCTATCTCGTTTTTGTACCATCGGCAATGAACCGTTCTCTGTCCTCTTCAGCGCCCTGTGCTGTTACTGGCTACTGCGTATGCTGGCAGATGGTGTCACGCAGCGCAGTTGGCTGTTTTGCACTTTATTTTTGGCGGCGGCTGTACTGACGAAGATCACCACCGTATTTTGGTTTGCTCCGCTGTTTTGTCTGCTGCTGTGGCAAAAGAAACTGAAATTCTTTTTTTCTTCCCTCGGTATCACCTTCGCCGCTTTGATCCCCTGGTTTATCAGCAACTATCAGGTCTATGGCGCTTTGACCGGCATGGCGGAGCACACGAAGTTTATCAGCGGTGTGGCGGGGACAGAGACCAAAGATGTCCTTTTGCATTCTTTCCGCATGTTCATTACCTTCTTTTTATCGCCGGAGGCGCAGTTGGATAGCTCTCCAAAAACGGCAGTGTACGGTGTGAGCATCATGATTGGATTGTTGGGGATCATTTTTCTGTGCTATGGGCTCTGGACGGCGATCCGCTTTTTTCGCTCCTTTCAAAAAGGCACTGTTCCTTTTTCTGCCTTTCAAGTGCTGCTTCTTCTCAGCTGCGCTGTTTTTGCAGGAAACCTTTCCACCATTTATTACGGCTCTTTTTCCAGCGGCATCAACCTGATCTCAGGCCGTTACCTAATCCATTCCATCCCCTGTCTTTCTATTGCCGGGGCATGGGGCGCCAGCAAGCTCCCAGCTTTTTTGCGGAAGATCATATCCGTGGGAGGTGCCGGTTTTCTATTGTGTTATCTGGGGCTTTCCCTTTCCCGCTTTGTTTCCTTCTGGCTGGCGGTCCAATAGTGCTATCTAAATGCAAACACCGACGCTTTAAAATCAAAGCGCCGGCGTTTTTTCATTTTTTGATCAATTCGCCTTGCTGACCTTCGGCCCCTGCGGGGTGTCCTCCACCACGTAACCCTTTTGCATCAGCTCCGCGCGGATGGCGTCGGCGCGGGGCCAGTCCTTGGCCTTTTTCGCCGCGGCGCGCGCTTCCACCAGCGCCAGGATGTCAGCGGGGATCTCGTCCTTCTTGCGGTTGTACAGCAGACCCAGCACGCCGGTGAGCTCGTCGAAAACCGCAGCGGCGGCTTCCAGAGCTTCCTTGGAGGAAGCGCCCGCCAGCGTGTTGATCTCACGCACGAAATCGAACAGCGCGCCCAGCGCCGCCGGCGTGTTCAGATCGTCGTCCATCGCGGCGCAGAAGCGGGCTTTCGCCGTCTTTGCTTTCTCTTCTAACACGTCTTCCGTACCTTGGGCGTTGGCCAGCGCAAAATCCAGATTCTCGCGGCAGGTGTACAGCCGCTGCAGGCTGGTTTTGCAGTCCTCCAGCAGCGCCTGGGTGTAATTCAGCGGACTGCGGTACTGCGCCGTCAGCAGGAAGTAGCGGATGGGCTCATAGCCGTACACCTGCGCCAGCTCGCGCACAGTAAAGAAGTTGCCTGCGCTCTTGGACATTTTGTGGTTGTCGATGTTGAGGAATGCATTGTGCATCCAGTAGCGGGCGAAGGTGCAGCCGTTGGCGCACTCGGACTGGGCGATCTCGTTCTCATGGTGCGGGAAGATCAGATCCTCGCCGCCCGCATGGATGTCGATGGTATTGCCCAGATGGGTGCGCGCCATGGCCGAGCACTCGATGTGCCAGCCGGGGCGGCCGGGGCCGTAGGGGCTCTCCCAGGCGGGCTCGCCGGGCTTGGCGGCCTTCCACACCGCGAAATCCGCCGGATCCTCTTTCAAATCCTCGCCCATGTTGCTGCGCAGCTCTCGGAAGCCGGATTCCAGCTCGTCCATGTTGAGGTGGGACAGCTTGCCGTAGTCCTTGTCGGACTTCACGCGGAAGTAGACGTCGCCGTTCTTCGCCACATAGGCGTGGCCCTTTTCGATGAGATCCGCCACGATGGAGAGGATCTGCTCGATGTGTTCGGTGGCGCGGGGGCGCACCGTGGGCTCCAGCGCGTTCAGGCCTTGGCAGTCCTCCAAAAAGGCGGCTTCATACCTTTGGGCAAACGCCTGCATGGAGACGCCCTCTTCTTTGGCCCGCTGGATGAGCTTATCGTCGATATCCGTGATGTTGGACACGAATCTGACGTCATTGCCCTGGTCCATCAAGTACCGCCGCAGGGTGTCGAACACCACCACGGGGCGCGCGTTGCCGATGTGCACGTAATTGTACACCGTGGGGCCGCAGACATAGATGCGCACCTCGCCCTCTTTGAGGGGCACCAGCTCTTCCTTGCGGCGGGTGAGCGTGTTGAAGATCTTCATCCCTGTTCTCTCCTTTATGTAAGATTCATCATGCGCGCCGCGCCCAGCAAAATGCCCGCGCGGGCCGCATGAAAGTTCAGGCCGCCCTGCATGTAGACGGCGTAAGGCTCCCGCATGGGGCCGTCGGCGGACAGCTCGATGCTGGACCCCAGCGTGAACGCGCCCGCCGCCATGATGACCTTATCCGTGTAGCCCGGCATGTCGCTGGGCTCCGGCGCGGCGTAGCTGTCCACCGGGCTGCCGGCCTGGATGCCGCCGCACAGCGCCACCATGCCCTCCGGGCTTTTGCACTGCACGATGGTGACGATGTCGTTGCGCGGCTTCAAATAGTGCGGCGTCACCGCATAGCCCAGCTGTTCGAACAGGCAGGCCGCATAGACGCTGGCCTTCAGTGCCTCGCACACCACGCCGGGCGCGTAGTAAAGGCCGAGGTACAGCTGGCGCAGCACGTCCAGCGTACAGCCGATCTCGGCGCCCACACCGGGGGCCGTCAGCCGGTGCCCGCACAGGGCCACCAGGTCCGCCCGCCCCGCGATGTAGCCGCCCGTGGGCGCGATGCCGCCGCCCGGGTTTTTGATGAGACTGCCCGCCATCAGGTCGGCCCCCGCCTGGGTGGGCTCCTGTTTCTGCGTGAACTCGCCGTAACAGTTGTCCACCATCACGATGATGTCCGGCTGAGCCTCCTTGGCCGCGCGGCTAATGGCCGCGATCTCCTCCAGCGTCAGCGCGTCCCGGCTGCTGTAGCCGCGGCTGCGCTGGATGTAACACATCTTGGCGCCCCGGCATTTTTCTGCGATCAGTGCCAGATCCGGGTGTTCGTCGCGCAGCGGGGCCTCGTCATAGACCACGCTCCACTCCTGCAGGCTGCCGTTTCCCGCCTCGCCGATGAGTCCGATGACGCTCTGCAGCGTGTCATAGGGCCGCCCCGCCGCACTGACGAAGCGGTCGCCGGGCCGCAGCACGCCAAACAGCGCCACCGCCAGCGTGTGCGTACCGGACATGAAGCTCTGGCGCACCAAGGCGTCCTCGGCGCCCACCACCTGGGCGAACACCTGTTCCAGCTTATCCCGGCCCGGGTCGGTGTTGCCGTATCCGGTGGAGCCCACCAAATGTTCCGCCCCCACGCGGCAATCGGTAAAGGCCTTCAGCATCTTCAGCTGATTGTACTCCTTGATTTTTTCCAATTCGGCAAACGGCGCAGCGCAAAGCCCGAGCACGCGTTCGTCCAGGGGCTTCAGTTGTTCCGGCAGTTCAAAAAATGTTTCGATCATAATTTTATCCTTGCTCTCAGTTTATATTAGTATAATATCATAGTTATAAGGCTGCGGCTCCCCGTTCATCCACGCTTGACACGCATTTCCCGGGGCCTGTCGCATCCATAGGCTGAAATTTGCTGCCCCCGAAGGACTTTGCGGCTGAATTTTTAAACAATAAGTTTTTCCCGGCGTCAAAGCAATCCGGTCTTCGGAGAAATCTTTTTGATAAAGGACTTGCGGTGCGCTGTCTTTGATATCTTTGCCCCGCAAAGACCATGCCGCAATTTTTTCTTGTCCTTCCTCCCATAATTCAAACGTGATCGTTCCGTCGTAGGAAGTCCCGAAGGTCGCGGGCCGAATCGTAATTTCCTGCAGTGCTTCCCGCTCTGCAACAAAACGTTGCTCAAAAACTGTGCCGCTACTGGAAAAGATGGGCGCTAACGTATCCCCTCGAGGAACATATTCCTGCATTTTTCCCAGTTCTTTTTCAATTTTTGTGATCCAATCATTACGGATCCAAAGGTGATCTCCTCCTATTTCTAACGGCCGATAATTATCATATATGAACGCCGTTAACTCCGGAGCGTAATCTCGTACTACAAAAGCTTTGAACACCGTGTAGTCCGGATCAAAAATTGCAAATCTTGGCGGATTTTCCGCCAATAATTGCATCGATCGTTCTCGTGTAGCTTCCCACGCCCAAGGTGAAGCCCCCGTACTATAAGGCGCCATCCGTACATCCGTTGTGATATAGAGTCCTTCGCCATTAATATTCTGTAAAATATATTCATCCGGCTCTGCAAAATGTGCAAGGAGCCCTTCATTAGAAAGAGAAGAGTATTTCGGTTCTAATTCCCACGCCGTTGGATATAAATCATCTCTTCGATCCCAAAAGTATCGATTATTTCCATACAACACCAGCCCTATCATGAGGACTATCACACCATAGCTGCATCCACGCCAAACCAATTTAAAAGCTCTGCTTTTTTCAGTGAAGGAGTTGCTTTTGGCAAAGATCCATAGCTGGCCCACAAATAGTGCCGTACTGAGCGCTACAAACGAAAGAGTTTGCAGCGCATGAAAATTAAAGAAGCCACGTACTCCACACAGAATGAAACAAAGTTGCAAGACAACCGCTTTTGTCCATTCCCGTTTTCTCACCATCCCTAGTAAAAGGAGATCTTTCCCCACAAGAAGGAGTGCCGTTGCAAAAGAAATATCTGATATATCTCCAAGCAACGTATCAAATGCAGAACGACAAGTCAAACCGAATAAATGAAAAGCTCCTGTGATCGCAGCAATCGGACTTTCTCCAATTCCAATATACTTACTATAGACCTCTGTATTAAAAGAAAAAGTAAAATATATTAGTTCATGCAAAGCCCCTTGCGTAGCATAATAAAGCATCAAGATAGCAATCGGCAACAAAGTTAAAACGATTGTGAGCCAATATTTTTTCCATAGATAAAAAATGGATTTTCCAAAGTGCATCTTCTGTTTTACGCAATAAAAAATCTCCCAAATGATATAAGCACATACGATTGCTGCACAACTGAACAAGGCTATGAATGCCGATAAGAAAGCCAGATTGATAGACAGTGCGATTGCAACAGCACTGTCCCAAGGAATTTCTCTTGTGCTGCAAAATTGCAGAAACTCCAAAACCAAGATTACAATTCCTACTGCCTGCAATTGTTCAGATAAAATCGCAAAGCAAAGACTCTGCGTCGAGACCGCGAGCAAATAGAAAATAGGCCATAACAAAAGTGGCGTACGTCCAAAATGTTTTTTGTATCTCCAAAAAACAGCTGTGTAACATCCTGCCAGCACCGTATACCATGCTAGTCGAAACCCCAAAATCGTATGGATCCCCAGTTTTGCCATCAAAGCACAAAGATAATACATCAAAGGCATGTGCTGACTAAAAATATCCCGATAAAGTAATGCACCTTTTGCAATTTGCAAGCCATTTGCAAAATTATCTAATTCATCCAAAAAATACAAGCTACGTCGCATCGCAGAAAACATCGTAAAACACATTAAAAATAGAAGCAATGCCAACAAAAGATCAACAATTTGACATTTCCTTATTTCTAATTTTTTCATTATCAATTCCTCAGTTTTTTACAAGTTGTAAAATTTCACCTTCCCGCACGAACCCCAGCTTTGCGTAAAACGCGGTCATCTCCTCGGCGCACAGCAGGCGCACCGGGCGGTCGGCGTAGGTGTGGGCCAGCAGGGAGACGAGATAGCCCGCGCAGCCGCGGCCGCGGCAGTCCGGGGCTGTCTTCACCGCCGCGACGTAAGCCTCCCAGGGCTGGAGGGCATAGACGCCCGCCGTGGCGGCGTAGCGGCCGTCAGGCGCCGTCAGGGCGCGGATATCGGCCAGGCCCCGGTTGCGCCGGGCGCAGGCGTCCACCGCAAAGGCGTCGGGCATCACCGCGCCGTCCCCCAGGCGGTCAAGCTCTGCGAAGAGGCGCAGCATGCTGGGCATTTCGTCCATCGCCATCCCCGCGGGCAACGGCGGCACGGGCGGCGCCGACGCTGGGTCGTACCGCATCATGGGCAGCGGCGTGGCGGAAAATCCGTTGGGACAATAGCCGTCGCTTTTCAGGCGCGTGATGCCCTGGAACGTGCAGAAGCTTGCCAGCTCCTCCCCGTCCCGGGGCCGCCCCACCAACAGACCGTGCGTGCCGCACACCTGCAAGGCCGCCTGCCCATCGGCCAGGTAGAACCGCACGCCTTTGCCCCCGCTGGAGGCATACAGCGTGCGCATGAGCGCCGCGAAAAAGGGCGTCTCGCCGAGACATCGGAAAAACGCCGCCTCGTTTTCCCGGCTGACTTCCCGGATCACAGGGCGTTCACCAAATTTTTGTAATGGCGGCCCCGCGCCTCAAAATTCGGGTAGCTGTCGAAGGAGGCGCAGGCGGGCGACAGCGACACGATGTCGCCTGGTTTTGCCGCGGCGCGGGCCAGCCGCACCGCCTCGGCCATACTGGCGGCGCGCACCACTTGAAGGCCGCTGCCGGCAAAGCCGGGGTCGGCCTTTACGGCGTCCTCGATCTTCTGTGCCGTGGCGCCCGTGAGGATGAGCACCTTCACATGGGCCAGCAGGTCCGGCACCATGGGGGCAAAGCTGATGCCCTTGTCGGAGCCGCCGGCGATAATGATGAGCTTTTGCTGGAACGCCCGCAGCCCCGCGATGACGCGGGTAGGGCTGGTGGCGATGGAATCATTGAACCACTGCACGCCGTCCAGTATGCGCACCGGCTCGATGCGGTGCTCCACGCCCTTGAAGTCCCGCGCCACCTGTGCCATCGTCTCCACCGGCACCAGGCCCCAGACGGCGGACATGGCCGCCAGCAGGTTTTCCAAATTGTGCTCACCGCGCAGGCCCACCTCGTTTTTGTGTACCACGGGCGTCACCGCGCCGTTTTCCGCCAGGCACAGCATGCCGTCGTCCCGCAGAAAGCCGCCGTTGTCCACCACGGAAAAGCGCGTGAACCAGCGGTAGGTGCCCACCACATCCTCCGCCATGGCGCGGGTGACGGCATTTTCGTACCCCAGCACCGCCCGGG
>CATXYA010000061.1 GCA_958403605.1 uncultured Oscillospiraceae bacterium | reverse complement strand
GGGCTATCTCTTCCCGGACACCTATGAATTCTTCCAGGACGAGGACGTGCACAACATCGTGCGCAAGCTGTACGCGGAGTTCGATTCCAAAATGACGGAGGAGATGTACCAGCAGATCGACGCGATGGGCATGACGCTGTCGCAGTTTATGACGTTGGCGTCCCTGGTGCAGGAAGAGGCCGGCGGCGTGGAGCACCAGGCGGATGTGGCCGCGGTCTTCATGAACCGGTTGGCGCCGGATTCCCCGGTTACCCTGCTGCAGAGCAACTGCAGCAGCTATATCCAAAATGAGAACGACAACAACTACCTCTACAACACCGTGGCCTGGTATTACGGCGATTGGAGCCTGATCCCGCAGGAGATCATCACGGCGTACGACACCTATACCACGCCGGGCCTGCCCGCAGGTCCTATCTCCAACCCCGGTCTGGACGCCATCCAGAACACGCTGCGCTATGCGGAAAGTCAGTATTACGGCAACGGATACTATTTCTTTGTCACGGATACGGACGGCAACTATTATTTCAACCAGACGGCGGACGCGCATGAGGCCAAGGTGGCCGAGCTGCGCGCGGCGGGAAAAATGGCATAAATCAGAAAACGGCGCCGCACACAAATGCGGCGCCGTTGTTTTGGAGGAAGTACGGATGAAAAAGCTGGAACTGCTGAGCCCGGCGGGCGATTGGGAGCGGCTGCGGTTCGCCGTGCGCTTCGGCGCGGACGCAGTGTACCTGGGCGCGCAGGAATTTGGCATGCGGGCCGCGCCGAAAAATTTCACCCTGGAACAGCTGGGCGAGGCCGTGCGTTTTGCCCACGGCCAGGGACGCAAGGTGTATCTGACGCTGAACACCCTGCCCACCAACGACGAAGCGGACCGCCTGCCGGAGTTCCTGCGCAGGATCCGCGGCCTGGGGCTGGACGCGGCGATCGTCGCCGATCTGGGCGTGCTGGCGGCGGTGAAGGAGACGGCGCCGGAATTAAAGCTGCACATCTCCACCCAGGCGGGCATCACCAATTACCGGGCCGCCAACATGGCCTATCAGCTGGGAGCCAAACGGGTGGTGCTGGCGCGGGAATTGTCCCTGTCGGAGATCGCAAAGATTCGTGACCGCACGCCGCCGGAATTAGAGCTGGAGGCCTTTGTGCACGGCGCGATGTGCATGTCGGTGTCCGGGCGGTGCCTGCTTTCCCAGTACCTGACGGGGCGGGACGGCAACCGCGGGGAATGTGCCCAGCCCTGCCGCTGGAAATACGCGCTGTGCGAGGAGACGCGGCCCGGCCGCTTTTTTGAAGTGGGGGAGCAGGACGGCGGCAGCTATCTGTTGAATGCCGACGACCTGTGCACGGCCCCGTTTTTGAACCTTCTGGCAGAGGCGGGCGTGGACAGCTTCAAGATCGAGGGCCGGGCAAAAAGCTTTTACTATGTGGCCTCCGTCACGGCTGCTTACCGCCGTGCCCTGGACGCTTATGAGGCCGACCCCGCGCATTTTGTCTGCCCGGAAAGCGTGCTGGATGAGCTGACGCGCACCTCCCACCGCCGCTATTCGCCCGGCTTCTATTTCGGCCCCGAGGGTGCGCGGCAGAATCCCGGCCACGGCGGCTATTACCGGGAATGGGAGGTGACGGGCGTGATAGAGGGCTGGCGGGACGGCATGGCCGTCTGCACGCAGCGCGGAAAGTTCACCTTGGGAGAACCGCTGGAGGCGCTGCTGCCCAGCGGCGAGGTGCTGGCGCTGTGCCCGGCGGCGCTTTACGACGGCGAGGGCCAGCCCATCACCGCCACGCCGCACCCCATGATGCGCTTCTCTTTCCCCTGTGAAACGCCGCTGCCGTCCGACACCATCCTGCGGCGCCGGACAGAGAACACGGAGGCGGAAACATGAAGCTGAACGTCGTCATCGACAGGCCGCTGGGCAGCCGCCACCCGGAGCACCCCCACATGAAGTATCCGGTCAACTATGGCTATGTGCCCGGCATTTTGGCGGCGGACGGCGAAGAACAGGACGTCTATGTGCTGGGGGTCCAAGAGCCGCTGGAAGCGTTCACCGGGGAATGGATCGCGGTGATCCACCGGGAAGACGATGCGGAAGAAAAATGGGTGGCGGCGCCGGAGGGAATGCGCTTCACCCGGGAGGAGATCCAACGCCAGACCGATTTCTGTGAGCGGTATTTCCGTTCCACCGTGACGCTGATCCCGAAAGAATAATATAAAAGAGACGCCGTGAAGATTTTTCTTCACGGCGTCTCTTGCTGCCAAAACAACTTTAAAATTTCTTCCACTTCCTGGGGGGAGCCGACGCGGCGGCAGTGGGCCCAGTGCGGCGGAAACAGCTGGCGGTAGGCATTTTGGCCGTAGCGGCTGTCGATGAGCAGCACGACGCCCTTATCCTGCGGCGTACGGATGACGCGGCCTGCCGCCTGCAGCACCTTGTTCATGCCCGGAAACCGGTAGGCATAATCGAAGCCCGAGCCGCGGGTGGCCTCGTAATAATCGCGCAGCGCATCCTGCTGCGCACCGATCTGCGGCAGGCCCACGCCCACGATGATGCTGCCGATCAGGCGGTCTCCCGTCAGGTCGATGCCCTCGGAAAAAACGCCGCCCAGCACACAGAAGCCCAACAACGTTTCCGCGTTGCCGCTGGAAAACTGGCGCAAAAATTCCTCACGGGCGGCCTCGTCCATGCCCGTTTGCTGAACGGCGGTGGTGATGGTGGGGAACAGCTGGGCAAAACGCTCGGTGAGCAGGCGCAGGTATTGATAAGAGGGCAAAAAGGCGATGTAATTGCCGCGGCGGCTGCGCACGGCGGCGGCAATGAGCGCGCAGACGCCGTCCAGCGTGCGCTCCCGGTCCGCATACTTGGTGCTGATGCCCTCGGCGCTGAGCAGGCACAGCCGTTCCTCTGGGAAAGGGCTTGGCAGGGCGATGCGCTTGGCCTCTTCACCGCCGCCCAGCGTCTCCATGTAATAGGGCAGCGGCGACAGGGTGGCGCTGAACAAGACGCTGGCCCGCCCGCTGGCCATGGAGGCGTCCAAAAAGGGCGCGGCATCCAGGCACAGCAGCTCCACCCGCACCTCGCTGCCCCAAATGGACACCAGCGTGGTGAAGTGTTCGTCGTACAGCTCCCAAATGCGCAGGAAAAAGCGCGCGTCAAAATAGAGCGCCAGCAGGGAATCGTGCAGCGGGCCCTCGCGGTGCTCCTCCAAAAAATCCTCGGCCTCCCCGCAAAACCGGCTGACCAACTTGGCCAGCTCCTCCGGCCCCTCCGGCAGGACCAGGCGGGTCTGTCCGGCGTCTTCACAGCGGTGCCGCAGCGCAATAAATTCTCCGTTGAGCTTGGTGACGGCATTTGCCAGCTTGCGGGGCGTCTTGCCCAGTTCTTTCTTAAAGGCGAAGAACGCTGATTTCTGCAGCGGCGCAGAGTACATGTCCCGCGCCCGGTCCACCAGGTTGTGGGCCTCATCGATGAGGAAAATGAAATCGCCGCCGTCCTCAAAAAAACGCTTGAGGCTGACCACGGGATCGAACAGATAGTTGTAATCGCAGATGATGCAGTCGCACCAGAGGGTGAGGTCCAGCGCCAATTCAAAAGGGCACAGGCGGTGCGCCTCGGCAAAGGCGGTGATGTCCTCCCGCGTGAAGCGGTCCTGGGACTGCAAAAAAGAGAACAGCGCGTCATTGATGCGGTCATAATAGCCCTCGGCGCGGGGGCAGGCTTCCGGGGTACAGTTGCGCTGCTCGAGGGGGCACACCTTATCCTTGGCGGTCAGGGTGATGGTCTTGAGCCGCAGCGGCGTTTCGCTGTGGCTGCGCAGCAGCTCCAGCGCTTCCTCCGCCGCCTGGCGCGTCACCGTTTTGGCCGTCAAATAGAAAATGCGCTCGCCCTGTTCCTCGCCCAGCGCTTTGGCAGCGGGAAACAGCGTGGAGATCGTCTTGCCCACGCCCGTGGGCGCGGTGGCGAACAGGCGGCCGCCCGCCGTGATGGTCTTGTAAACGGCCCGCGCCAGCTGGTACTGCCCGGGGCGGTATTCGGCAAAAGGGAAGCGCAGGCTGCGCAGGGACGCGTTGCGCAGGGTGCGCCAGTCCGCGCCCATGCGCGCCCAGGGACCGTATTTGCACAGCGTATCACAGAGGAAATCCTCCAGCTGCTGCGCGGTAAAAAAGCGCCGGTGGCGAATGATCTCGTCGGTGTCCACCTGGTAATAGGTCAGCTGCACGGTCACGCCCGGCAGCTGCCGCTGCTCGCAGAGGAACGCGCCGTAGCACTTTGCCTGGGCCCAGTGCAGGGGATTGAAATCCTCCGTCAGCAGTTCCGCCGGGGCGGTAGTGGTCTTGATCTCGTCCACCGTGACGCCGCCCTCTTCCGTCAGCACACCGTCGGCTCGGCCCTCCAGGGTGTAATCGATGCCGTCCACGTGGCGGAAAGCTTTAAAAGAGACCTCGGCCTCATAGTGCTCCCCGGCGGCCTTCTGCAGCTTGCGGTGGATGCGGCTGCCCTCGTTGGCACGGTCGAATCCGGAAAAGCGGCTGTCGATGCTGCCGCAGCGCAGCACAAATTCCACGAGGCCGCGCACGGAAAGCCGTACCTGCTGCGCCTGCTGTTCCATATCCGCCGCCTCCCAGCCCGTCAAAATTTAAAAATGCAGCCGCGCATTGATGTCCCGCACCGTGTCCGCGTCCAGCTTGCACACCGCGCGGTCATAGGTGAACAGGCCGTTCACTTCGCCCTCCACGTCGGTGAGCTGGGTGTAAATAAGCACGCACAGCCCCTTGTCCATCAAGGGCAGCACCTGTTCTTCATGCAGCTTACGGTAAGCCGCCGTCAATGCCTCCCGGTTCGGGAACATGCGGTAACCAAAGCTTTTTTCCTCGTCCCACACATGCCCCGGCACCACTTGGCTATAGCCGCCGTATTCCGTCAATGCAAAGGCCCGCCCGCCGGTTTTGCGCGGCGCCTTCAGCTTCAGGATATAGCGGTGTACGCTCTTATAATCGCCCGCGCCCTGGTCGTGCCAGCCGCTGGCGCTGTCCACCGGGCGGGTGGGATCCAGCTCCCACAGTCGCGCGGTGGCTTTGGCGCTCTCGAATTGGCCCCAGCCCTCGTTGAAGGGCACCCAGGTGCACAGGGACACCACATTGTAAAGGGAGGCCACCAGCTCGTCCAGCTCGCGGGCAAACTCCGCCCGGCGCGGGGCGTCCTTGGGGTCTTGCCTGCGGTCCGGCAGATGGATGTTCAAATTCGGCAGCACCAGATGGCGCAGCGTTTCAGTGCAGGAGCCGCCGCTGGGCATATCCTGCCACACCAGCATCCCCAGCCGGTCGCAGTGGTAATACCAGCGCGCGGGCTCCACCTTGATGTGCTTGCGCAGCAGATTGAAGCCCAGCGCCTGCGCCTGCTCGATATCGCCGCACAGGGCTTCGTCCGAAGGGGCGGTGTAAAGGCCGTCGGGCCAATAGCCCTGATCCAGCAGGCCGCGCTGGAAATAGGGCTTCCCGTTGAGGAAAAAGCGCGGCACGCCCGCTTCATCCTCCTGCACGGCAAATGTGCGCAGCCCAAAATAGCTTTCCACCACATCCTCGCCGCAATGCAGCGTCAGACGGTAAAGATGCGGTGTTTCCGGCGTCCAAAGTTTGGGGGCCGGAATGGCAATGGCGGTGCTGCCGGAAAACTGTGCCTGGGCCACCCTGTCCGCCCCGTCAGTAACCTCCGCCTGGATCTCACCGTCAAATTCCGCTTCCACCGCAACGGAGGAAAGGCCCGGCGTCAGCTTGAGGCCGCACAGATAGTTTTGCGGCACCTGCTCCAGCCAGACCGTCTGCCAAATGCCCGAAACAGGGGTGTACCAGATGCCCTTAGGCTCGGAGACTTGTTTGCCGCGGGGATAGATGGAATTTTCCGTGCCGTCCACGGTGCGCACCAACAGCTCGTTGTCACCATCCGTCAGCAGCTGCGTGATGTCCAGGGAAAAGGGGAGGTAGCCGCCCGCGTGGCTGCCGGCCGTTTGGCCGTTCACCCAAACGGTGCACTCCTGGTCCACAGCGCCGAAGTGCAGCAGTACCCGCCAGCCCTCCCGGCGGTCCTGCACCTGGAAGGCGCGCCGGTACCACAGCGGCAGGCCGCCCGTGCTTTTTGCAACGCCGGAGGCGCGGCTCTCGATACAATACGGCACCAGGATGTCGCCCTCCCAGGCCGCGGGCTGCTCCCGGCACAGGGCATACTGCCAGGGGCCGTTCAAATTTTGCCAGGCCGCCCGGCGCAGCTGGGGGCGCGGATATTCCGGAAAAGGAAGCGTCATGATGATCCTCCGCCTTTCACGTTCTGATTTGTTACTTCCCAGTGTACCACAAGAAAAAGCGGTGAGGAAGCCTCACCGCTTTAAAATTTGCGTTTCCAAGCTTTCCATCACGCTGAAATCCATGGCTTTGGTATAGATGGCCTCCAGCTGGTCATGGGTGGCTTTCGCCTCTCTTTCAATGACGACCGCCTGTTCCAGCAGCTCCTGTACCGCCTTTTTGTTGAACCGCAGGCGCTGCTTGCGCAGTTTGAGGGCGTCCAGCTCCATAAACCGGGCGGCGTGGATGACGCGCGCGCCGTCAAAGGCAGCGGGATGATGTGGGTTGGAGGTGACGAAGGCCAGCCGCAGGGAGGGGAAGAGCAGATGGTCGATCTTTTCATAGGGCGCCATGGAGCACCAGCAGACGACGACCTCCTGCTGTGTGGCGCGCGCCTCCTGCCGCAGCGCCGCCATCAGCACCTTGCCGGCAGCGCCGTATTCGTCGTCCAGCACCACGATGGTGTCCGCCATGCGGCGCACGGTGTCCCGGAAGAAGATCTGCCCGCCCGACGTCACCGCGCTCAGCAGGCGCACCGTCTCCTTGGCCCCGGCGCCCTCTTTGGGAAAATAGCGCCGTGCCAGTGTTTTGGCAAAGCGTTTGGTCTTGCCCACATCCAGGCAGCACTGGCCGATGCGGCAGGAATCCTCCAGCAGGCTGCCCGCCGCCGTCACATAGCGCGTGGCGCGGTCCATCTGCTGGCGGTATTGTCTTTGCAGCGCGGCGATCTGCTCCACCTGCGGCTCCAAAAGCGTCCGGTCAAGGCCGGTCTCCGCCAGCACCGTGTGCTCGTAAGCGCCGGGCAGACCGGGCTCCAGCACATGGGGCGCGGTGGCGTCAAAGGCCGCAAAGCCGCCGCACAAAACGCCGTCCAGAGAATCGGGGTCCGCAGAGCAATGGATGAGCTCCACCGTCCGGCCCTGCTGCGTAAAATTGGTGGCAGCCTCCCGCAGCAGTGTGGATTTTCCACAGCCGGGGCCGCCTTTCAGAAGATAGACCTCGCCGTCTGCCAGCGGCGGATAGGCCTCCTGGAAATAGCTTGCAAATCCGGTGGGGGAAAGCGCTCCCAAAAAGAAATCCAGCACGTTTTCTCGCATGTCGAACACCCCTTTTGACCCATCTTATGCGGGAAAGGGGAAAACGCCACAAAAAAGCGGGGCTTTCCGCGCAGAAAAGCTCCGCTTGTTCGGGTTAATCGTAGGTGTGGGTGCAGATCTCTTCGATCTTTTCCCGGATGGCGACGTAATCGGCATAGCTCAGGGGCTTGTTGCCCGGGTTGCGCAGCAGTGCGGCGGGGTGCAGGGTGGCGGTGAAAAAGGTGCCGCTTTTCTCCGTCCATTGGCCGTGCTCTTTCATCACGCTGAAATCGGGCCGAATGAGGCGCTGGGCGGCGATGCGGCCCAAGCAGACCACGATCTTGGGGCGGATGAGCTTGAATTGCTCGCGCAGATAGGGCATGCAGGCGTCCCATTCGTTGGGCAGCGGGTCCCGATTCTGCGGCGGGCGGCATTTGACGATGTTGGTGATAAAGACGTTTTTGTCGCGGCTGAGATGGATGGCGTGGAGGTATTGATCCAGCAGCTGGCCGGAGCGGCCCACAAAGGGGAGCCCCTGCTCGTCTTCGTTCTGCCCCGGCGCCTCCC
>CATXYA010000060.1 GCA_958403605.1 uncultured Oscillospiraceae bacterium | reverse complement strand
GGTCCTCGCCGTAATAGTCGTAGTTCCACACCTTTTGCAAAATCTTTTCCCGGGACAGGGCGATGCCCTTGTTCTGGGCCAGGAACACCAGCAGATCGAATTCCTTGTGCGTTAGCGGCGCGGCGACCCCCGCGATCTACACCGTGTGGGAGGCCGTGTCGATGGCCAGGTCGCCGAAGACGTAGTTTTCGCCCTCCTGCTTGTCCTTGGGCATGGTGCGCGCCAGCACCGCCTTCACGCGGGCCACCAGCTCCCGCGGGCTGAAGGGCTTCACCACGTAGTCGTCGGCCCCGTTTTCCAGGCCCGCCAGTTTATCGTATTCCTCGCCCCGGGCCGTCAGCATGATGACGGGCGTGTCGATGCGGCGCTTGCGCATCTCCCGCTGGCATGTCATACCGTCCACAAAGGGCATCATGATGTCCAGGATCACCAGATCGATGCCGCCCACCGCCAGCGTCGCCAGCGCGGCGGAGCCGTCCGTGGCCTCCTCGCAGGAAAAGCCGTCGTGCTGCAGATGCTCCCGGATCAGCTCCCGGATGCGCGGCTCATCGTCCACAATGAGAATTTTCGCCATGTCGTTTCCTCCCGTCCCAGTGGGTCCAATGGTGTGTCCATTGGTTCTATCTTAACATAATAAGCGTTCGTTATGTCCGATTTGTGAAAAAATCCTGTGCATTTTTTGAAATCCGTTTGACGGGGCGCGGCCGCCGCGCTACAATGGTTGCGAACGCATCATAAGGGAGGCCTTTTTATGGCTGCTGTACTGTGGACGCTTGGCGTCCTGATCGTCCTTCTCTGGTTTTTGCTGCATCCCGCGCGCTATTCCGAGGCGCAGAAGCAGGCCTTTTACGGGGTGAACCACGCCCACCGGGGCCTGCACACGAAAGACAAAACCGTCCCGGAAAACAGCCTGCCCGCCTTCGCCGCCGCCGTGGCCCACGGCTACGGCATCGAGCTGGATATCCAGCTCTCCCAGGACGGCGAGGTGGTCGTCTTCCATGACGACACGCTGGACCGCGTGTGCGGCGTGCATGGCCGGGTGGACGCCTTCCCGCTGGAGCAGCTGCGGCAGATGCGGCTGTGCGGCTCCGCCGAGACCATCCCCCTCTTCACTGAGGTGCTGGCCACCGTGCAGGGCAAGGTTCCCCTGATCGTGGAATTGAAGACCGGCCCGCGCAACACCGAGCTGTGCGAAAAGGGCCTGGCGCTGCTGCGCGCCTACGCCGAGGAATATCAAGGCCCCTTCTGCGTGGAGAGCTTCGACCCGCGCATCGTGGGCTGGTTCAAAAAGAACGCGCCCGACATCCTGCGCGGCCAGCTGTCCGACCGGCCCGCCAACTTCCAAGACCAGCCCTGGGTGCTGAAAACGGCCCTGGGCAATTTGCTGACGAACGTGCTGGCCCGGCCCCAGTTCATTGCTTACGGCCCCGGCCCCAAGCCGCCGCTGGCGAAGCTGGCCGAGGCGCTGGGCGCCATCCGCGTGTGCTGGACGGTGCACCCGGAGGACGACGTGGCCGCCAAGGAGGCCGCCAACGACGCCGTGATCTTCGAGTTCTACGAGCCCCAGCCCAAATATAAATAAATGCTGAAGCTCATCATTTCCCCCGCCAAAAAGATGCGCGCTGAGGACACGCTGCCCTGGGAGGGCCTGCCGCAGTTCCTGCCCCAGGCCCAGCAGCTGCTGGATCATCTGCGGGCGCTGCCGCCCGCCGAACTGCGCCGCCTGCTGGCCTGCAATGAGGCGATCGCCGCGCGCAGCTATCACAGCTTCCAACAGATGGATCTGCACCGAGGCCTCTCCCCCGCCCTGCTGTGCTACGACGGCATCCAGTACCGGTACATGGCGCCGCAGGTCTTTGAGACGGCGCAGCTGGCCTACGTGCAGCGGCATCTTTTCATCCTCTCCGGCTTTTACGGGGCGCTGCGCCCCTTGGACGGCGTGGTGCCCTACCGCTTGGAGATGCAGGCGAAATTGAACACGCCCTTCGCCAAGACCCTCTATGACTTTTGGGGCGGCGCCCCGGCCCGCGCCATCTGGCAGCCGGGCGACACGCTCCTGGCCCGGGCCTCGGCGGAATACAGCCGCGCCGTGGTGCCGCAGCTGCCCGCCGAAGCCCGGCGGGTGCGGTGCCGCTTTGCCCAGGAGGCGGACGGCAGGCTGGTGAAAAAGGGCGTGTACGTCAAAATGGCCCGGGGTTCCTAGGCGTGTTGATGTAAGAAAACGTCGCCCCAGGGAGGGGAATTCCCGCGCACAGCGTCGTCAAATCCGCTTGACAACCACAAAGGGTGCCTGCGCGGATTTTCCTAGCTCTGCATCGGGAATTCCCGTCCCGGGGGTGCGCAGCAGTTTTGGCCCGGCGGTTTTGGATGGATAGCGGCATGAAAAAAGCTCGGTAATCCTGGCGGATTACCGGGCTTTTTGAATACGCTAGACGCCAAAACCGTCAGTCCAAAACCGACGTTTTCTTACATTAACACGCCTTGTGCGCTGGATGGCCGAGCGCGGCGTGGAGCAGGTAGAGGACGTGCGGACCTTCGACGGCCTCGGCTACCGCTACCAGCCCCAGCGCTCCACTGAAACCGAATATGTCTTTTTGAAATGACAGCGCCTGTGCGCTGACAACAGGGAGGCTGCCGCCGGCAGCCTCCCTGTTGTTGTTTTTTTCAGCTCGCCGTTCAGGTGCTGGTGAGAAAGTCCAGCACATCCCAGCCCGTGCTGTTTTGGGCTTTGTACAGCTCCGTGTACCCGCACTGGGTACAGGACACGGTGACAAACTTTTTGTTCTGCACGTCGAACAGCTTGGCGAACTGGCCGCCCGTGGCCTGGAACTGGTCGCTCTCATAGCTTTGGCAGCCGCATTTTGGGCAGACATATTGGATCTTTTCCATTGCTTTCTTCTCCTTCTGTTAAGTGAGGTTCAATTTCTTCGTCAGCAGCCAGCGGGTGGCGAAAAAGCCGATGACATCCAGCACCAGCACCACACCGCTCAGGATGCCCAGCGCCGCAAACACCAGGTTGCTCAGGTCCTGGGAGACCCGCACGCCGTGGACGGTCCAGGTGATCAGTGCGTCCGCCCCGCCCGATACCACAAAAATCACCACCGCGATCAGGCCGAGGATCTGCAGCGCCGCCGCCAGCACCACGTAGGTGACCGCCGAGGCCAGCAGCCGGTTTTGCCCCCACTGGCTGCCAATGGCGCAGCACAGGTAAAACATCAGGTACGCCCCGGCCAGGCTGACCAGCAGCAAGAGCATCAGCAGGGCCAGCAGCACGCCGCCCCGGTCCACAGGGACGGATTCCGGCCAGGACGACGCCCGCGCCCAGATCAGCAAAAACGCGCTGCCCACCATGGCGAGCTCCGCGCACAGCGTCCACACCATGGCTCTGAGCAGCTTGGCGCTCAGCTGCTGGCCGGGGGTGACGGGCAGGGTGAAGGCCAGGTAGCCCTCGTCCCCCAGCATGCGGTAGAAGCGCATCACATGCAGCACGACCGTGACGATGACCATGGCGAACAGCCCCAAAACCAGCAGCACGCTCATGACCGTGGCGATGGCCGAGAACCAATTGTGCGCCGACAGGGATGGGGTGACGAGCAGGCCGATGCGAAAAAGCAGCGCCGACAGCCCCGTCAAGAGCAGCACCGCGCCGTACAGCGGCGCCAGGATGCGCCCCGTGGCGCCCAGCTCATGCTTCAATAATTTTCCGAACATTTGAATACCTCCCTGAACACCGCGTCCACGCTGGCGCCGTGTTGTTCGCGGATCTCGTCCACGCTGCCGGTCAGGCGCACCGCGCCCTCCTGCAGCATCACCACATCGTCCAGCACCTTTTCCACATCGCCGATGAGGTGCGTGGAGATCAGCAGCGTGGCGTCCTCGTTGTAATTGCGGATGATGGTGCCCAGGATGTACTCCCGGGCCGCCGGGTCCACGCCGCCGATGGGTTCGTCCAGCAGATACAGCCTGGCGGCGCGGCTCATGGCCAGCACCAGCTGCACCTTTTCCAGCGTGCCCTTGCTGAGCGCGCCCAGCTTCGCCAGCGGCTCGATCTTCAAGTCCGCCAGCATGGCCCGGGCCTTGGCCTCGTCGAAATCCGCAAAGAAATCCCGGTAGAGGGCCACGGCGTCCGCCACGCGGCCGCGGGGCAGGCTCACCCGGTCCGGCAGATAGGACGTCAGCTTTTTCGGCGCCGTGCCGCACACCGTCACTGTGCCCGCCGTGGGCACCAGCAGCCCGCAGGCCAGCTTGATGAGCGTCGTCTTGCCCGAGCCGTTGGGCCCCAGCAGGCCCACGATGCGCCCCGGCGCCAGCGCCAGCGTCACATCCTCCAGCGCCCGGTGCGCGCCGAAGCGTTTGGTCAGCCCTTTACATTGCAGCGTTGTTTCCATCCCGTGTCCCCTCCTTCTCGCATTGGCGCACCAGCGCCTCCGTCTCTTGGGGCGTCAGCCCCAGCTTCTGCATGGCGGCGCAGAACGCCCGCGTCTGTTCCATGGCCATCTCTTCCCGCAAAGCGTGCAGCATCGTTTCATCCTCCGTGATCGACCGGCCCGCGGTGCGGTGCGCGGCCATCAGGCCCTTCGTTTCCAGCGCCGCCAAAGCCCGTTGCATGGTGTTGGGGTTCACCCCCGCTTCCGCCGCCAGCTCGCGCACCGGCGGCACCTTGGCGCCGGGCGGGTATTCCCCCGTCACGATCGCCAGCTCCAGCTGTTCCACCAGCTGGAGATAGACCGGCCGGTCAGGCCGGATATCCCATTCCATCGCTGTGCCCCCCTCTCTGTATCATTGTACTAAGAGCTTAATACAATAATACATCGGTTTCTGATTTTGTCAAGTCCCCGCAAAAAAAATTTTTGAGGGCTGGACAAATCAGATTTCTTATGCTATAATAATTTTCGCTGTGGAGGCTTAGCTCAGCTGGTTAGAGCGTTCGGTTCACATCCGAGAGGTCATGGGTTCGAGTCCCTTAGCCTCCACCACAGTTAGGCGCTGTCCCGTCGTTTGCGGGACAGCGCCTTTTATTTTATCTCTGTCCGGATATTCTGGGAAACAAATCGTGCCGGCTGTGAATGTACGCCTGTCGGTTTCACAAAAAGTGCTGTTAAAATCTCAAGAAGGCTTCTATAATGGAACCACGGGGCGCGATCTCCCGGGACCTTGCCGATGCCCTGGAAGCCGTGCTCTGCAGGGGGCAAAAGGAAGAGGGGAAGTTGAAATGGACCGCATGGTCATCGCCAACATCGCATTGGATATTTTTTGTATGATCCTGTCGCTCATTCCCGTCGTCTATCTGTTGAATGGCCGCCGCTTCACAGTAAAGCTGAACCGGTATTTTATGGGGGTCAGCATCTCCAATACCCTGATGATCCTCGGCGATCTGGCGGATTGGGCCATTCAGCATCCCTCCGGGCCGCGCTTAAAAATGCTGGTCTCCTTTTTCAGCATGGTCTTTTATGTCAGCTCCGCCTTTGTGCTGTATTTCTTTGGCCGCTATATGGCCGAATATTTAAAGCTTTTGGGCCGGGCCCAAAAAATATTTCTGACGGTCTTGACCGCTTTGTGCGGCGTCCAGGTGTTCTTTGCCCTGATCAGCCCGTTTACCGGCGCGATCTACTATATCTCGGACAGCGGGTACCAGCGCGGAAGCTTGTTTATGATCTCGCAGCTTGTCCCTTTATTTTGCTATCTTCTGTTTACCTTTTTTGTGATCCGGTACCGAAAAAGGCTGACCCGGCGGGAACTGCTGTTTTTTCTGCTGTACATTTTCATCCCGCTGGGCGCGGGGGCGACCCAAATGTTCTTGCGGGGCATTGCCATCGTGAATGTGGGCATAACGCTTGCGCTGCTGTTTATCTTTGTGAATATCCAGTCCGAGCGCGATCTGCTGCTGAAGCAGCAGGAAAAGGAATTGGCGGAGGAGCGCATCAACATCATGCGCAGCCAGATCCAGCCCCACTTTTTATACAACACCTTGACGACCATCCGGTATCTCTGCGACGCGGACCCGAAAAAGGCCAAAGCTGCGATCCGGGACTTTTCCACGTTTCTGCGCGGGAATATGAACGCCTTGACCAGCCGGGCGCCGATCCCCTTCGAGCAGGAGCTGGAGCACACCAGGAATTATTTGAATTTAGAGCAGCAGCGGTTCCAAGGCCGGCTGCGGATCGTCTACGAGATCACCGCCCGTGATTTTTCCGTCCCATCGCTGACGCTGCAGCCCATCGCGGAAAATGCCGTGCGGCATGGCGTTCTGCGGCGGGAGGAGGGCGGCACGGTCACCATCCGCACCGCGGAAACGGAACAGGCCTTTCAAATCATCATCTCCGACGACGGTGTTGGCTTTACGCCCCGGCAAGATGAGACAGACGGCGATCCCCATATCGGCATCGCCAATGTGCGGGAGCGGCTGCTTGCCCTGTGCAACGGGACCTTGGAGATCCAAAGCACAAGGGGGGTCGGAACGACCGCAACCATCAACATCCCAAAGGAGGGGCAAGCGCAGTGAGATTTCTGGCTGTTGACGATGAGCCGTTTGCACTGAAGGACTTAGAAGAAGCCCTGCGGGAAGCAAGCCCGGACGCTTTGCTTTCCTCATTTACTCTGCCGAGCCAAGCCTTAAAATACGCCGCGGATGAACGGGTGGACGTGGCCTTTTTGGACATTGAGCTGGGCAGTATGAACGGGCTTGTCCTGGCGAAAAGCCTGAAGGACCTTTCCCCGGAGATCCATATCATTTTTGTGACCAGCCATGAAAAGTACGCAGTCGGTGCATTTCAGCTTCATGCCACCGGCTATTTGATGAAGCCGGTCTCGGTGCAGGACATTGCCCGGGAGCTGACCTTTCTCTACGGTGACGACGCCATGGACGGCCAAAAGGTGCGGGTGCGGACCTTTGGCGGCTTTGCGGCTTATGTAAATGAGAAGCCCGTGGCGTGCAAGCGCTCCAAAGCCATGGAGCTGTTTGCCTATCTGGTCGACCGCCAGGGCGCGCCGGTCACGACAAGGGAAGCCTGCGCCGTGCTGTGGGAGGATAAGCCCTATGACACGGCGCAGAAAAATTACTTTCAAAGCCTGCTGCTGGATCTGCGGACGGCGCTGCGGCAGCACGGCGTTGAGGATATTTTGGTGCGCAGCCGCAACCGCCTGGCCATCGACCCGGAGCGGCTGGACTGCGACAGCTACCGTTTTCTGGCCGGCGATCCCTGGGCGGTCAACCGGTACCGGCACGATTATCTGCCCAGCTACAGCTGGGCGGAATTTCGGGTGGCTCAAATGGAGTACCTGGAAAGGCCATAAAACATCCTATCGTAAAAAAAATCCTGATTTTCAAAAAATCAGGATTTTTTTCCGCCCTTTTGCAATCCTATTGCAATCCTTTGTTTTGTACAATCATTTATGCAGTGTATTTAAAAGAGGTGGATCAAGTGAATCGTTTCCTCCGGATAAGGCCGCCGGGACACGGCGGTACCGCTATCGCCGGCCACTTTGCAGACAGCGCTTGAGGCCCATGTACCACTTTTTCCCAATGGGCAGCTCTTCTCCATTTTTTAGGACCGCTTTGTAACGGTAGATCGCATCGATATATTGTGTATTCACCAAGTAGCTTTTTTGGATCCGCTGAAAGGGGGCCGCTAAGTTGGCCTCATGCTGCGCCAGCAGGCCGTCCACCGCAAGGTCTCCCTTTTGGGTATGAAGGATGGTGTGCCCGCCCGCCGCCTTTAAAAACAGGATTTCATGGGAAAACAAGTAATAATGCTTGCCGCCGCTGCCGCGGAACGCAATTTTATCCGCCTGCATTTTCTTGGCGTCCAGACCCTTCATATAATCAAAAAAGCCGCTGGCCGCCGTCAGTTGGCTGGCCGGTGCCAACTGGTTCAGCGGGATATCCTGCGCGTGAGAGCCATGGACATGAGCCAATTTCAATTCCCCCTGGACCCGGCGCCAAACATAAGTACCTCGTACATGGGCGTAGATCACTGAACCGTCTTC
>CATXYA010000059.1 GCA_958403605.1 uncultured Oscillospiraceae bacterium | reverse complement strand
CCCACCGGGGGAAGGCTTTTGTTTTTCCTTGCATTCGCGGAAAAACAACATAGCTTTACGTGCATTTAAGGATTTTCACAAGTAGTAGCAGGGCGGCTTGCCGCCCGCGTTTGCCTTCCCCCGGTGGGGGAAGGTGTCAGCCGCTTTGCGGCTGACGGATGAGGGGGCGCCCGCGGGCCTGCCCTCTATGCCAACGCCAGATGGATGAGGGGGCACCCAGCAGCGCCCCCATGCCTGCCCTCCCTGGCAACGCCAAGCGGAAAAGAACTCTCCCTACTTCCGCAAAATGCGCTGTAGCGCCGGGGCGTCCGGCAGGTTCACCGTCTCGAATTTCCCCTTGTAAAAGATCGCCCAGTTGTTGAACACGCAGGGCAGGGCCTTGGCCTGCGCCAGCGTCTCCACCGGGCGCAGGGACACGGGCACGCCGGCGGCCGCGCAGGTGTCCCGCACCATGTCCAACCGCTGGGAAATGTAGGGGCACTGGGCCGTGTAATAGACCGTCAGCTCCGGGCTGTCGATGGCCATGCGCTTGGCGCCGGGCGCAAAGCGCGGCGCCGTGCCGTCGAAGGAGAGCGCCAGCAGCTCGTAGCCATTTTCGGTGGTGTCCACCACCGTGAAGCCGTACTTTTTGGCAAACGCCTGGTCGGACAGCCAGGACTTCTGCTTTTGCGACCCCAGCATGCAGATGCCGGACCGGCCCTGCGCCTTCGCGTCCGCGATGCAGGATTCCAGCAGCGCCTTGCCATAACCCTTGCCCTTGTGCTCCCCGCAGACCCACAGGCAGTAGAGATAGAGATAATTTTCGCCCTCCACCGGCACCCAGGCGGTCTCCAGCGGCGCGTATTCGATGAAGACCGTGGCCTTGGCGTCCAGCTTGCGGAACACGTGGCCCTCCGGCAGCCGCTGGGCCAGCCACTGCCGCTTGGCCTCCACGCCGGGGTGGGGCTTTTTGCTGCGGATGATGCAGCACAGATGCTCCTGCGCCAGGTTTTCCGGCGTCAGGGTGATGAATTGGGGTGCCATGCAATGCGCCTCGCTTTCCCCGCCCGCCGCGTGTGCGGGCGCTTTTTTCCAGTATACCATAGGCGGTGGACTTGCGCCAGACACTTTGGCGGCTTCCCTGCCCCGCCGCGCTTTACCCCGCCCCTGATTTGTGGTAAAATAAAAAGCTGTAATTGAACGAAACTGGGGAGGGATGCGCCATGGAACACACCATCGCCGCGCTGGCGACGCCGCCGGGCGTGGGCGGCATCGCCGTGGTGCGCATTTCCGGCGAGACGGCCTACGGGGTGGCGGCGCGGGTGTTCCGCCCGGCCAACCCCGCCAAGCGCCTGGAAACGGCGCCGGGCTACACGGCCCTCTTCGGCCATTTTGTACAGGACGGCCAGGTGCGCGACGAGGTGGTGGCCCTGTGCTTTCGCGCCCCGCACAGCTACACGGGCGAGGACGTGGTGGAGCTGTCCTGCCACGGCGGCAGCGCCGCCAGCGAGGGGCTGCTGCGCGCCTGCTATGCGGCGGGGGCGCTGCCCGCCGGGCCGGGGGAATTCACCAAGCGGGCCTTCCTCTCGGGACGCATCAGCCTCACCCAGGCCGAGGCCGTGATGGACCTCATCGAAGCCTCCTCCCGCCAGGGCGCGGCGGCGGCGGCCCGCACCATGGAGGGCGCGCTGTACGAAAAGATCAAGGCGGTGCAGGACCATCTGGTGACGGTGGCGGGCCATATCGCCGCCTACACCGATTACCCGGAGGAGGACGTGCCGGAGCTGTCCATGGAGGCGCTGGGCGCTTCCCTGCGCCGGGACCTGGCGGTGCTGGACGCGCTGCTGGCGGGCTACGACACGGGCGCCGTGCTGCGCCGGGGCGTGGCCGCGGCCATCGTGGGCAGCCCCAACGTGGGAAAGTCCACGCTGCTGAACCTGCTGGCGGGCTTCGAGCGCGCCATCGTCACCCCCGTGGCGGGCACCACCCGCGACGTGGTGGAGCAGGAATTGAGCCTGGCCGGGGTGCGGCTGCATTTGGCCGACACGGCGGGCATCCGCCAGACGGGCGACGTGGTGGAGGCCGAGGGCATCCGCCGCAGCTATGCGCAGCTGGAGCGCGCGGGCCTGGTGCTGGCCGTCTTCGACGCCTCCCGCCCCGCCGGGCCGGAGGACCTGGCCCTGGCGAAGAAGTGCGCGGGCAAGCCCGCGGTGGCCATCCTCAACAAGACCGACCTGGCAAAGCAGTTCGACGAGACGGCCCTGGCGCCGTACTTTGGTAAGGTCATCTCCATTTCGGCGAAAAACAAAGATTTTCTACCGCTTGTAGAATCCGCCGTGGGCGAGGTGCTGGGCGTGGCGGACGCCGACCCGGACGCCTTGCTGCTGGCGAACGAGCGCCAGCGCGCCGCGGCCCAGCAGGCGCGGGACGCCCTGGCGGAGGCCCTGGACGCGGTGGCGGGCGGCTACACCCTGGACGCGGCGGGCGTGTGCGTGGACGACGCCCTGCGCGCCCTGTGCGCCCTCACAGGCGAAAACGCCACGGAAGACGTGATCGAAGAAGTGTTTGCCAAGTTCTGCGTGGGGAAATAACGATGAAAACGACAACGGAAAACAAGACGTTCCGCCTGCTGGGCGCCGTGGGCATCCTGCTGGTGGTGCTGGGGCACATGAGCTGGGGGCTACTGAACGTGGGCGGCCTGATGAATGCCTACCAGTTCCACGTGCCGCTGTTCTTTTTCATCGCGGGCTATTTTTACCGCCCGGAGGAGGAGGCCGCGCCGCTGGCCTTTTTGAAGCGCAAGGCGCTGAAGCTGCTGGCGCCCTATCTGCTGTGGAACGTGCTGTACGGTCTGCTGGCGCAGCTGGTGCGCGGTACGACGGGCATCACCTTCGGCAGCGATGTGTCTTTTTACACGCTGCTGGTGCAGCCCTTTGTGGACGGCCACCAGTTTTTATACAACCTGGCGGGCTGGTTCGTCCCGGCGCTGTTTTTGGCCGAGGCGGCCTATCTGCTGCTGCGCAAGGCGCTGCGGAAAACGCCCCTGGCCCGCGAGGGCTGGTTTTTGCTGCTGTGTCTGGCGCTGGGCTGCGGCGCGGTGTGGCTGACGCGGGACCGCATCCTCTCCGGCTGGCCGCTGCCCGTGGCGCGCACGCTGTTTTTCCTGCCCTGCATCCAGCTGGGGCGCTGCTACCGCACGCATTGGGAGCAGCGGGACACGCTGCGCAGCCGCTGGTATTTTGCGCTGGTGCTGGGCGGGCAGGCGCTGTTTTTGGCGCTGGTGCCCTCCAACATCCTGGATACCCTGTGGTTCCGCTTTCCCGGCGGCGCGCTGGCGGCGTACGGGGGCATTGTGCTGGGCATCGCCTTTTGGCTGCGGGTGTGCCGCCTGCTGGCGCCGGTGCTGGGCCGCAGCAGCGCGGTGCTGTACCTGGGCCGCCACACTTACGATGTGATGCTGCACCATATCATGGCGCTGTTTTTGGTGAAGGGCCTCTTTTTCGCGGGCTGGCGGCTGGGGCTGTGCCCGGGCTTTGACGCGGCGGCCTTTGCCACCGAGTTCTGGTACTGGTACGTCCCCGGCCCCTGGGCCTATGTGCTGTACCTGGCGGCGGCCGTTTTGCTGCCGCTGGCGCTGCGCTGGGCGCAGGACCATGCCCGGCAAAGGCTGTCGAAACGATGAAGGGGCGGCGCAAAAAGGCGGAGAACAAGCCCTTCCGCTTTCTCAGCGTGGTGGGCATTTTGCTGGTCATCACCGGGCATCTGGGCTGGGACAGCGTCAGCCTGAGCGGGCTCTTCCCCGCGTACCAGTTCCATGTGCCGCTGTTCCTCTTCATCTCCGGCTACTTCTACCGCCCCTCGCACGAGCAGGCGCCGGGGCCGTACCTGGCGCGCAAGGCGCTGAAGCTGCTGATGCCCTATTTCGCGTGGAACCTGGTCTACGGCCTGGGCGCCCAATGGCTGCGCGGCCACACGGGCATGGCCATCGGCGAACCGGTGTCCTTTTACACGCTGGTGGTGCAGCCCTTCATCGACGGCCATCAATTTATGTACAACCTGGCCGCGTGGTTTGTGCCGGCGCTGTTTTTGGCCGAGGCGGCCTATCTGGTTTTGCGCCGCTGCCTGCGGGGCACCCTTTTCCAATGGGAGGGCCCCTTTCTGCTGCTGTGCCTGGCCGCGGGCTGTCTTGCCGTCTGGATCTGGAACACCGGGGCCGTGCCCCACTGGCTGCTGCCCCTGGGCCGCACGCTGTTTTTCCTGCCCTGTCTGCAGCTGGGCCGCATGTACCGCGCCCACTGGGAAAAGCTGGACACCCTCTCCAACGGCTGGTATTTCTTTTTTGTGGTGGGGGCGCAGATGCTGCTGCTGTGGTTTGTCAAAAACACGGGCATCAGCGTCCTGCAAATGGAATTCCCCGGTGGCGCGCTGGCGGCGTACGGGGGCATTGTGCTGGGCGTCGCCTTCTGGCTGCGGGTGTGCCGC
This sequence comes from uncultured Oscillospiraceae bacterium, assembly GCA_958403605.1. Taxonomy (GTDB): domain Bacteria; phylum Bacillota; class Clostridia; order Oscillospirales; family Ruminococcaceae; genus Ruthenibacterium. The sequence continues at coordinate 3,570 of CATXYA010000059.1, read as the reverse complement.
ATCCTCTCCCCCGCTTTGGCGCGCAACCCGCTGGTGCTGGACATCGGCCGCCACACCTATGACATCATGATCCATCATCTGGCGGCGTTTTTTGCCGTCAAGCTGATCTTCTTCGGCTTGTGGAAGCTGGGCCGCTGCGCCGATTTCGACGCCGCGGCGTTTGCCACCAACATTTTTTACGCCTATTGGCCCGGCGGCAGCAGCTGGTTCGGCTGGGTGTACGCCGCCGCGGGCCTGCTGCTGCCCCTGGCGCTGCGCAAAGTTTTGAACAAAGGGAGGCTGACGCGGTGGTTGTGACCCGCCATATCATCCCCGCCCGCCGCGGGGCGCTGCGCTGTGTGCAGCTGACGGACCTGCATTTGGACGAGGCCCACGGCCCCGCCTTTTTGGCGGCGGTGGGCCGGGCCGTGGCGCGCCGGCAGCCGGACGTGCTGGTGTGCACGGGCGACGTCTTCCGCACGGCGGCCTTCTGCCCGGCGCGGGCGCAGCTGGCCGCCTGCTTTGCGGCCATGCCCGCGCGGCTGGGCAAATTCGCCGTGGCGGGCAACCACGACAAAAAGGTGGGCCTCACCGAGACGGCGCGCTTTTGGCGGGACGCGGGCTTCACCTTTTTGCACAACGACGTGGTGCGGCTGCCGGGCGCGGCGGTGGGCGGCCTGGACGACGCGCTCATCGGCAGGCCGGACGGCGGCGCCATGGCGGCGCTGAAACAAGCCTCCGGCGTGCGCATCGCGCTGCTGCATGAGCCGCTGGCCGTGGGGCTGCTGCCGGACGCCTGCGCCGACCTGGTGCTGGCCGGGCACACCCACGGCGGGCAGCTGCACGTGCCCGTGCTGGAGCACCTGTGGCTGCCGCCGCTAACGGGCCGCTTTGTCCACGGCATGTACCTCACCCGGGGCATGCCGCTGTACGTCAGCGCGGGCCTGGGCGAGAGCGGGCCGCCGCTGCGCTTTGCCCGCCCGCGGGAGCTGGCGGTCTTTGATTTCGCGTGAACCGGACGCCTGCCGCGTCCTTTTGAGAGGGAAGAATGTTGGAACACAATCATTTGGGCGATTTTGACGTGATCGTGGTGGGGGCCGGGCACGCGGGCATCGAGGCCGCAGTGGCCGCCGCCAAGCTGGGGGCGCACACGGCGCTGTTCACCCTGACGCTGGACGGCGTGGCCAACCTGCCCTGCAACCCGTCCATCGGCGGCACCGCCAAGGGCCATCTGGTGCGCGAGATCGACGCGCTGGGCGGCGTGATGGGCCTGGCCGCGGACGCCACCTTTCTGCAGAGCCGCATGCTGAACCTGGGCAAGGGCCCGGCCGTGCACTCGCTGCGGGTGCAGACGGACCGCAAGCGTTACCACCTTTATATGAAGCATCTGCTGGAACAGACGCCGGGCCTGGAGCTCAAGCAGGCCGAGATCACGGCCCTGTGCCTGGAGCAGGGCCGCGCTGCGGGCGTGGAGACCAGCCTGCACGGCTTTTACGGCGCCAAGGCCGTGGTGCTGTGCACGGGCACCTATCTCGGTGGGCGCATCTTTGTGGGCGACGCCAGCTACGCGGGCGGGCCGGACGGCGTGTACGCCGCCACGGCGCTGTCCCAAAGCCTGCGGGCCGCGGGCCTGCCCCTGCGCCGCTTCAAAACGGGTACCCCCGCCCGCGTCCACCGGCGCAGCATCGACTTTTCCAAGCTGACGCGCCAGCCCGGCGACGACACCATCCAGCCCTTCTCCTTTTTGACGAAGGGCGAGCTGCACAACCAGGTGGACTGCTACATCGCCTTCACCAACGCCGAGACCCACTGCATCATCCGTGAGAACCTGCACCGCTCGCCCCTTTACGGCGGCCAGATCGAGGGCATCGGCCCGCGCTACTGCCCCTCCATCGAGGACAAGGTGGTGCGCTTCGCGGAGAAGGAGCGCCATCAGATCTTTGTGGAGCCCTGCGGCTTGGACACGGAGGAGCTGTATTTGCAGGGCATGTCCTCCTCCCTGCCCGAGGACGTGCAGAACGCCATGTACCGCACCATCGCCGGCTTTGAACACTTGGAGCTGATGCGCCCCGCCTACGCCATCGAGTACGACTGCATCGACCCCACCGCCCTGGCCCCCACGCTGGAGTGCAAGGCGGTGCCGGGGCTGTTCGGCGCGGGGCAGTTCAACGGCACCTCCGGCTACGAGGAGGCCGCCGCCCAAGGGCTGCTGGCGGGCGTCAACGCCGCGCGGCAGGTGCTGGGGCGCGAGCCCGTGGTGCTGGAGCGCAGCGAGAGCTATATCGGCACGCTGGTGGACGATCTGGTGACGAAGGGCGTGCTGGACCCTTACCGCATGATGACCAGCCGCAGCGAGTACCGCCTCTACCTGCGCCAGGACAACGCCGACGAGCGCCTGACGCCCCTGGGCCGGGAATGGGGCCTGGTGGACGACGCCCGCTGGGCGGATTTCACCCGCCGCCGCGCCGTCAAGCAGGCGGAGATCGCCCGGTTGGAGGCGTTGATCATCGCTCCCGCCGCCGTGGATCCCGTTTTAGAAGCCCTGGGCGAGCCGCCGCTGAAGAGCGGCGCCAAGGCGGCGGAGCTGCTGCGCCGCCCGGCCCTGCACTACGCCGACGTGGCGGCCTGCCTGCCCCCGGCGCCGGACGTCACCCCCTTCATTGCCTACTGCGTGGAGGTGGAGGTGAAGTACGCGGGCTATGTCAAGCGCCAGCGCGCGCAGATCCGCGCCGTGCAGCGGGCCGAGCACACGCCCATCCCGCCGGATTTTGATTACGCCGCCCTGGCCACCGTCAGCCTGGAGGCGCGGGAGAAGCTGGCCAAGATCCGCCCCCGCAGCGTGGGCCAGGCCTCCCGCATCCCCGGCGTCAGCCCCTCGGACGTGGCCTGCCTGACGGTGGCCCTGGCGAAAGAAAGGAAATTGCCATGATCGACAAAGAGCGCCTGCTGCAAAAGGCAGCGGCTTACGGATTGGACCTCTCCGGCTGCGTGGACGCGCTGGATACCTACGCCCGGTGCCTGGTGGACTACAACCGGAAGGTGAACCTCACCGCCATTACCGACCCGGCGGGCATCGAGGACCGCCATTTCATCGACAGCCTGCTGTTCGCCATGCAGCCGGAGGTGTGCGGCAGGGTGGTGGACGTGGGCACGGGCGCAGGCTTCCCCGGCATCGTGGCGAAGCTGTACCGCCCGGAATTGGAATTGACGCTGATGGAGCCCACGGGCAAGCGCGTGGAGTTTTTGAAGTTCGTCTGCGGGCAGCTGGGCATAGAGACGGAATTTGCCAAGGAGCGCGCCGAGGAGGCGGCCCGCAAGGCCTGGCGCGAGGGTTTTGACGTGGCCACCGCCCGGGCCGTGGCCTCCCTGCCCATGCTGGCGGAGTACTGCCTGCCGCTGGTGAAGGTGGGCGGCGTGTTTTTGGCGCTGAAGGGGTCGGACGCCGCGGCGGAGATCGCGGCGGCGGCGGGCGCGGTGGAGAAGCTGGGTGGGAAATACCGCTGCCACCGCAGCTACACCCTGCCCGACGGCTCGGCCCTCACCCTCATTGTCTATGAGAAACAGGCGCCCACGCCGCCCGTTTACCCCCGC
>CATXYA010000058.1 GCA_958403605.1 uncultured Oscillospiraceae bacterium | reverse complement strand
CCCCCCGCGAAATGCGAAGCAGTGAGCAGGATACAAGGTTGTTTCCTGATATTCGATCCTCCACCGAATTACTTTTATCACAAAGAATCCTTAAATTGATGACATTGCTCCACCGTGGGAAGGTGTCAGCCGCAAAGCGGCTGACGGATGAGGGGGCGCGCAGCCGCTGAAAAAGCCGGACGGGGAAAACCCCGTCCGGCGCCTTTTTAAGTTTCGCTCACTTGCCGCCCGCAATGGCCTTTTCGGCGAAGGCGGTGTTCACCACCTGGTCGTAGGGGGCCTGCTGGGACAGCTCGCCCGCGCTGGTCATCACCGTCTGCAGCAGCTCGAAGTTCTCCTGCGTCAGCAGGGGATCGGTGCTGTAGGCGCCCACGTCCTTGTAGCGCTGGATGGCGCTCTCCAAAATGGCGGTGTCCGTGTCGGCAAAGCTGTCCTTCACGGCCGCGGCCACCTCGGCGGCGGAGTGGCCCTCCACCCATTGCTGCGCGCGGAACAGCGCGTTCGTGAATTTCTGGATGATGTCGCCGTGCTCGGCCAGATAGCTCTTTTTGGCGAAATAGGCCGTGTAGGGCATCTCGCCCGCCTCGTCGCCCACGGCGGCCACGATGTAGCCCTTGCCCTCGGCTTCCACCGCCGAGGCCGTCGGCTCGAACATGGTGACATAGTCCGCCGTGCCGCCCAAAAACGCGCCCGTCATGTTGTCGAACTGGATGGAATTGTCCAGCAGCAGGTCCGTGGCCGGGTCCATGCCGTTTTTCTTGATGGCGTACTCAAAGGCCATGTACGGCACGCCGCCCTTGCGGCCCGGCAGGATGTGCTTGCCCGCCAGGTCCGTCCAGGCAAAATCCGGCTCCGGCTCGCGGCCCACCAGGAAACTGCCGTCGCGCCGGGTCACCTGGGCGAACACCTGGGTGAAATCGTCCCGGCCCTCGTTGTACACGTAGATGGAGGCCTCGGGCCCCGCAAAGCCGATGTCGATGTCGTTGGACAGGACGGCGCTCATCACCTTGTCGGCGCCACCGCCGTTGGACAGCTCCACGTCCAGCCCCTCGTCGGCGAAAAAGCCCTTGTTCAGCGCCACATACTGCGGCGCGTAGAAGATGGAGTGCGTCACCTCGCACAGCCGCACCTTCACATTCTCCGTTTTGGCGCCGCAGCCCGCAAAGACTGTGAGCGCCAGCGCGCAGGCCAGACAGAGTGCCATGATCCTCTTTTTCATTCGAAAACCAACACCTTTCCTTCTATTAAAAAAGCGGCGGTCCGCCTTTTTACCCTGATGGCCGTGGGCCAAGGATGGCCCACATGGCCGAAAAAATAGCCGTACGGCTATTTTTTACCCCCCAAACCGTTTCTTGACGGCCTTCTGCGCCAAGGACACGCCCTCGTACATCAGCGCGGCCACCACCGCCAGGATCAGCACGCTGGCCATGACGAGGTCCAGCTGGAACACCTGGCCGCCGTAGACGATGAGATAGCCCAGCCCCGCCTTGCTGACGAGGAATTCCCCGGCGATGACGCCCACCAGCGACAGGCCGATGTTGACCTTCAGCGAGTTGAACAGCGTGCTCAGGTTGGCCGGCAGCACGATGGTGAAAAATACCTGGCTGCGCGTGGCGCCGAAGGTGCGGGCCATTTTGATGCTCTCCGGATCGGTGTGCTGGAAGCCGGACAGCATTTCCAGCACCGTGACGATGAGGCTGATGGCCAGCGCCATGAAGATGATGGCGCGGGTGCCCGCGCCCGCCACAATGATGATGACCGGCCCCAAGGCGATCTTGGGCAGGCTGTTGAGCACCACCAGGTAGGGCTCCGCCACCCGCGCCACAAAGGGCGACCACCACAGGATGACGCTGAGCACCAGGCCCAGGGCCGCACCCAGCAAAAAGCCGGTCAGCGTTTCATACAAGGTCACGCCCACGTGCAGCAGCAGATGGTTTTGGGACAAATTGCACAGCGTTTTTACGATGCGCGTGGGCTGGCTCAGCAGAAAGCTGTCGATCCAGCCCAGGCGGGCCGCCAGCTCCCACAGCGCGAAAAACGCGATGAGGAACCCCAGCTGGCAGCCCAGCACCAGCCGCTTGCGGCGCGCTTTGTCCCGCAGGTATTCCCTGCGCGCCGCGGAAAGGGACGCGTCAGGCGTTTTCATGGGTGCTCAGCTCCTTCCAGATATGGTCGAAATAGCGGGAGAAATGCGGATGGGAGCGGCACGCCAGCGGCGCGCGGTGCGGCCCAAAATCGATGGGCAAAATCTCCTTCACCCGCGCGGGCCGCGCCGACAGCACCAGCACCTTGTCACCCATGCTGATGCTCTCGGGGATGTCGTGGGTCACCATCAGGGTGGTGACGCCCTCGCCCTTCAAAATGCTGTAAACGTCGTCCGTCACCTCCAGGCGCGTCTGGTAATCCAGCGCCGAAAACGCCTCGTCCAGCAGCAGGATCTCCGGCCCCGCCGCCAGCGTGCGGATGAGGGACACGCGCTGGCGCATCCCGCCCGAGAGCTGCCGGGGATAGCTGTCCTTGAATTCATAAAGGCCGTAGGTGCGCAGCAGCAGCTCGGCCCGGGCCATGGTCTCGGGCGTTTTAGCGTGCTGGATCTCCAGCCCGTACAGCACATTGCTCCAAATGGTGCGCCACTCCAGCAAATTGTCCCGCTGCAGCATGTAGCCGATGTGGCGCGACACGCCCTTCACCACCTCGCCCCCGGCCACCACCTGGCCCCGTGTGGGCCGCAAAAGCCCTGAAATGACCGAAAGCAGCGTGGATTTTCCGCAGCCGGACGGCCCCACGATGCTCAAAAATTCTCCTTCTTCCACATAGAAGCTGATGTCCTCGAAGGCCACCACCTCTCCGTTTTCCGCCTGATACGTCAGCCCGACGCCATCCACCCGCAACCGCTCCATCGTGCCAGCCTCCCTGTCTGCGTCCCGCCGCGCCCCGGGGGAAACCGTGGTCCCGGGGCGCCGGTACTGCTACCAGTACATGCAAAAAAGACGGATCGTGTGCCGGATTTTTGCCCCGCGCCCGCTTTCACAGAATCACCACAGATTTTCCAAACTTTTTTTACGGGATTTTCTCTTTTTTGAAAAACATTTTTTCTATACTGGTCCTGTTTGCAAAAGGTCGATTTTGGAACAGGAAGGATGAGGCGAGCGCATGATCGAAGTGGAACATCTCACAAAACGCTACGGCGGCCACACTGCCGTGGACGATCTCACTTTCACCATCGGGGACGGCGAGATCTACGGCTTTTTAGGGCCCAACGGCGCGGGAAAATCCACCACCATGAACATCATCACCGGGTGTCTGGCCGCCACCAGCGGCACGGTGCGCGTGGACGGGCACGATATTTTTGAGGAGCCGGTGGAGGCCAAGCGCCTGCTGGGCTATCTGCCCGAGCAGCCGCCCGTGTACCCGGATATGACGCCGCAGGAATATCTGGAATTCGTCGCCAAGGCCAAGGGCCTCAAGGGCGGGGCGCGCAAGGAGCAGATCGACCGCGTCCTAGCGCTGACGGGCACGGCGGAGGTGGCCGGGCGGCTCATCAAAAACCTGTCGAAGGGTTACCGCCAGCGCGTGGGCATCGCCCAGGCGCTGCTGGGCGACCCGAAGATCATCATCCTGGACGAGCCCACCGTGGGCCTGGACCCGGCGCAGATCATCGAGATCCGCGACCTCATCCGCTCCCTGGGCAAGGAGCACACGGTCATCCTGTCCAGCCACATCCTCTCCGAGGTACAGGCGGTGTGCGGGTCCATCCTCATCTTGTCCCACGGCAGGCTGGTGGCCTGCGACACGCCGGACAACCTGGAAAAGCTGTTTGCCGGCGAGGCCGTGGTGACGCTGCGGGCCAAAGCGGCGGGCGAAGCGGCCCTGGCGCTGGCACAAAAAGCGGCGGATACCGCCGCGTGCAGCCTCACCGCCGAGGCGCAGGGCATCGCCACGCTGGCCGTCACGGCCCAAAGCGGGGACGCGGACGCGCTGGGCGAGCAGCTGTTTTTCGCCTTTGCCGAAGCGGGCGTGCCCATTTTGTCCATGACGGGCACGCGGGCCAGTTTGGAGGACGTCTTCCTGGAGCTGACGCAAAGCGAGGCCGCCGCGGCGCCCGAGACGCCGCGGCAGGCGCAGGACGCGGCGGAAACACCGGAAACGCCGTCCGCCGCGCCGAAGATCGAACCGCCCGCGCAGGACGCGGAGCCGGGAAAGGAGGAGAGCAGCGGTGAAAGCCATGTTTGAAAAAGAATTCAAGGGCTATTTCCACACGGTGACGGGCTGGCTGTTCTGCGCGTTTTTGCTGCTGTTCGCCGGCATCTATACCATGGCGCTGTGCCTGAACGGCGGCTATGCCCAATTTGAATATGTGCTGGGAAATATGAGCTTCGTGTTCGTCATCGCCGTTCCCATCCTCACCATGCGCGTGCTGGCCGAGGAGCGGCGCCAAAAGACCGACCAGCTGCTCTACTCGCTGCCGCTGGGCCTGGGGCGCGTGGTGCTGGGCAAATACCTGGCGCTGCTGGCCGTCCTGGCCGTGCCCACGGCGGTGCTGGGGCTTTATCCGCTGGTGCTGGGGCGGTTCGGCGCCATGAACTACAAGGCGGTGTACGCCTCGCTGCTGTGCTTTTTCCTGCTGGGGGCGGCGCTGCTGGCCGTGGGCATGTACCTGTCCTCGGTGACGGAAAATCTGGTGGCCGCCGCGGCCCTGTGCTTTGTGGCGGTGCTGGTGAACTATTACCTCAGCGCCCTTTCCTCCTATGTGCCCACCACCGCCAGCGGCACGCTGCTGGTGTGCATGCTGGCCGTGGCGCTGATTGCCCTGGTGGTGTACTGGCTGACGAAGAACAGCATCGCCTTTGCGGGCACGCTGGCCGCGGGCGCCGTGGCCGTGGCGGGCGCGTGGTATCTGGCGCAGGACAATTTTGAAAACCTGCTGCCCGCGCTGCTGAAAAAGCTGTCGCTGTTCGAGGCCTTTTACGGCGCGCTGGACGGCGTGCTGGACCTTGCCAACGTGTTTTTCCTGTTGAGCGTGACCGGCGTGTTTCTGCTGCTCACGGTGCAGAGTCTTGAGAAAAGGCGGTGGAGCGCATGAAGTTTGAAAAGCGGAAAACGCCGCAGGACAGCGTGAAAGCCGGCGCCAAGGCCAAGGCCCTGCGCGCGGGCGGCTACAGCGCCCTGCTGGTGGCCGTGCTGGTGGCCATTGCCGTGGTGCTCAATCTCATCGTGGGCGCGCTGCCCGCGGGCTGGACCAAGTTCGACCTCACCGCCACAGGCCTTTACAGCCTCTCTGACCAGACGAAAACGCTGGTGGGGGCCTTGGAGAGCGACGTGGACATCTACCTGCTGGCCCGCCGCGGCCAGGAGGACGAGCGGCTGGTGAAGCTGCTGGATCAATACGCGGCCCTAAGCAGCCATTTGAAGGTGCACACCAAGGACCCGGTGGTGTACCCCAATTTTGCGGCCCAGTACACGGACGAGACCGTCCAGGAAAACAGCCTGCTGGTGCTCAGCGGGGACCGCAGCCGTTACGTCAGCTATTACGACATCTACGAGATGTCGTATAATTCCGATTATTCCGTGAGCACGGAATTCGCGGGCGAGGGCGGCCTGACGTCGGCCATCGGCTATGTCACCAGCGAGGACCTGCCCGTGGTCTACCCGCTGACGGGCCACGGCGAAACAGACCTGCCCACGGCGCTGTCCACCGCCCTGGCGGGGCAGAACATCGAGGTGGGCGCGGCGCTGAACCTGGTCAGCGCGGACGGGGTGCCCGCGGACGCCGCCGCCGTGCTGCTGTACGCCCCCCAGAGCGATTTGACGGCGGGCGACGCGGAAAAGCTGCAGACGTACCTCGATGGGGGCGGCAAGCTGCTGGTGTTCACCGACGACACGGGCGCGGCCATGCCCAACCTGGAACGCATCACCACAGCCTTCGGCCTCTCGGCGGTGCAGGGCCTGGTGTGCGACCCGGACCAGCAGCACAACGTGGGCTATCCCCATTATCTGCTGCCGGAGCTGTCCTCCCACGCCATCACCGCGCCGCTGAAAAACGGCGGCTACTATGTGCTGGCCCCGCTGTCCCACGGCATCGACACCGCGGGCGCGGAGGGCTTGGAGGACGTGACCGTCACATCCCTGCTCACCACCTCCGCCTCCGCGTACAACAAGGCCGACGGCTTCGCCAGCCCGACGGTGGAGCAGGAGGACGGCGACGCGGTGGGCACGTACACCCTGGCCGCCGCCGCGGAAAAGGGCGGCGCCAAGCTGGTGTGGGTGGGCGGCACCAGCCTTTTCGACAGCCAGATCGACGGCATGGTCTCGGGCGCGAACACCGATTTCTTCCTCAACGCCGTGGGCTGGGCCTGCGAGCAGGAGCAGACGGTGTCCATCCACGCCAAGAGCCTCGACTATGACCGCCTCACCATCCCCACCGGCACCGGCAATCTGCTGACCCTGGCCATGGTGGCCCTCATCCCCCTGGCCTTTGTCATCGCGGGCGTGCTGGTGTGGTACCGCAGGAGGGCGCGCTGATGAAACGGAACAAGACCATCTTACTGGCGGCGCTGGCCGGGGTGCTGGCGCTGTGCCTGGCGGGCTATGTGCTGCTGCAGCGGTGGAACGCGGCCCAGGCCGAGGCGGAGGAGGCGGAGTCCGCCGTGCCCGTCACCGATCTGGCCGCCGCCGACGTCACCGCGTTAAGCTACGACGTGGCGGGCCATGCCCTGGCGTTTTCCCAGGTGGACGGCGCCTGGCAGTACGACGGGGACCCGGCGTTCCCCGTGGCGGAAAGCTACGTCACCGCCATGATCAACGCGGCCCGGGCCGTCACGGGCACGGGGCCGCTGGAAGACCCGCAGGCTTTGGAGGAATACGGCCTCGCCGCGGGCTGCGACAGCGTCACCCTCACCACGGCGCAGGGCAGCACCACCCTGCTGCTGGGGGCGGAAAACGCCCTCACCGGCCAGCGCTATGCCACCGTGGAGGGGAAGGACGGCATCTATCTTATGGATGACATCGCCGCCACCTTCACCCGGGAGCTGCTGGATATGGCCCAGAAAGAGGAGCTGCCCACGTTTTCCGCGCTGCGGGCCCTGACGGTGGAAAACCGCTACGGCACGCTGGCGGCCCATGTGGAGGACGACCCTGAGAGCTTCTACTATACGGACGTGTACACCTGGTTCACCGGCGAGGGCGAGGCGCGGGAGCCGCTGGTGGCCGACACGTTGACAAGCGCGGTCAAGGCCCTGTCCTGGACGTCCTGCGCGGCCTACAATGTCTCGGACTTCGCCCCCTACGGCCTGGACGCTCCCGCCGCCGTCACCGTGGACTACCAGGATGAGGACGGCGGCGCGGCCAGCTGGACGCTGCGCATCGGCGGCGCCTGCGACGGCGGCTATTACGCCTCCCCGGAGGGCTCGTCCATGGTGTATGTCATCAGCGCCGACACGGCGAAAACACTGCTGGACGCGAACGTGGACGCGCTGCGGCCCACCGCCGCCGTGGCCATGGATTGGGACACCGTGCAGGAGGTACAGCTGCTCAGCGGCCAGGCAACCCACACGCTCACCTTCCGCCGGGCCACCGTCTCCAACGAGGACGATACCACCGAGGTGCAGACCAGCTACCAGCTGGACGGCAAGGACGTGGATGCCGCCAAAGCCGAGGCCTGGCTGGACGCGGTCAACGCGCTGGCGGGCTCCGACGCCGGGGACAAAACGCCCACGGGCGAGACGCTGCTGACGCTCACCTTCACCCGCAGCGACGGCGTCCTGGCGCTCACCGCGCTGGACCAGGGTGACGGCAAGGCCGCCGTCAGCCTGGACGGCAGCAGCTGGAAGCTGGTGGAAAAGACCGCCGTCACCGGCCTCATCACCCAATTGGAGGAGCTGGCGGCGGACGGCACAGAGGGACAGTCAAGTTCGCAAAGCTGAAATAAGGGCGCGCTGCAAAACCTTTGGTTTGCAGCGCGCCCTTTGCCTTTTGAAGAAGGGGAGGCAGGCGGACGCCCCCTCATCCGCCTCACTCCGTTCGGCACCTTCCCCCACCGGGGGAAGGCAACGCGGGCGGCAAGCCGCCCTGCTT
>CATXYA010000057.1 GCA_958403605.1 uncultured Oscillospiraceae bacterium | reverse complement strand
CATCGACGCGCAGTCCGCCTGCGGCAAGGTGCCTGTGGGTGTGGCCCGGCGCGTCAAGCACCTGTTCCCCCAGGTGCCGGTGGTGGCCGTGGTGGGCGGCATGGGCGCGGGGGCCGAGCTCGTCTATGGCGAGGGCATTGACGCCATCGTGCCGCTGCCGCCGCGCCCCATGACGCTGGCGGAATGTATCCAGGAAACAGGCTCCCTGCTGGAGCAGGCCGCCGAGCGGGCGCTGCGCCTGCTGTTGGCGGGCCGCGCATTGCCCCGGTAAATAGAATGGTAAAGGGCGCGCTGCCAAGCAAATGCTTGCGGCGCGCCCTTTTTCTTTTTTGATGGATGAGGCTTTACGAACAGGCGGCCAATGGCCGCCGCTGCGGATGGGAGAACAGGCCCGCGGGCGTCCTTCCCCTACCGCCGCTCCGCGTCCCCGCCTTTGTGCGCCTCGTAAAAGCGAATACCGTCCCGGATGTCCGGTTTCAGGATGAACGCCCGGAACAGCCCGTTCCCCTTCACCAGGTCCTGGCCGTAAAAGTGCAGCTCCCGGCGTTTTTTCTGCGGCGTCAGCTCGCCGCACCAGCCCACGGCCTCCGGCACCGCCGACGGCAGCGGCTTCCCGGCGGCGCTGTAGATCTTGGACATCCCATTCAGCGCAAAGCCTGCTTTCGCCATCAGCTTTCCCGTCCGGCCCAGCATCGGCTCCAGCCTTCCCCGGCTGTTAGCGTACACCACCGGCACCCCGAAGGCCGCCGCATAGGCCCCGCAGAACCCGTCCACCACCGCCTGCTCCGCTTCCGCTTTGCCGGGGTCGCTGGGAGAGCCATGGGGGAAGAGGATCAGCGAGACGGCGCGGCCACGGACGGCATCATAAAAGTGTTTTCTGCGCGCATCATAGCAGATCGCCACCGCCACATCGCCGAAGGGCATGGAGATGACATGGGGAAAATCGCCGCGCTTGAACAGGTAGGCCTCGCCCTCGTTTTTACGGACACTGCCGTAGACGCGGCCCTTGCCCGCCAGCAGGTAGGAATTGTAATATTCCCCGCCGCTCTTTTCCAGATACCCTACTCCCAGATAGGTATGATACTTTTCCGCCATCGCCCGGGCCCAGGCCGCGGCGTCCTGGCCCTCGGGGTCCGCGTATTGCCAAATGCTCTCGTTGCCCAGGTAGCTGCACAGGGCCAGCTCCGGCAGCACCACCAGGTCTGGGCGTTCCAAGCGGGCCAGCAGGCTTTCGATGTATTGCTTGCGCGCGGCGGTGCCTTTGCGGTCATTGTCCAGCTCCAGAGCGTAAATGTTCATCCAGCCGCTTCCTTTCTCAGATGAAAAAGCGCCGCCGCATCAGAAATGCAGGCGGCGGCGAAATTCGTTTTTGATGCTGCGGTCGCCGAACACCGCCAGTCCCACCAGGCTGGCCAGAGCCAGAAAGCCCGGGATCAGCGCCGGGATCATGGCGGTGGCGACGCCGGTGAAAAACAGGATGGGCGGCACAAAGCCCAGCACCGCCAGCACCACTTGGTACACCACGTACCCGGCCCAGTTGGTGCGGTTGCAGGCCACCAGCACCATGACGGCGATGATGCCCGCACAGAACAAAATGGGGACAATATAGCTGATGGACCAGCCGCGCCAGCCGATCTCCCAATCCAGGACGATCACCAGCGCGCTGCCGCACACCACCTGCATCAGTGTTTTTCCGCCGCCGTTTCCGCCCCGGCGCAGGGCATGGGGGATGATGGCCCACAGGTATACCAGCGCCGTGACCACGAAGGGCCACCACCAGATCTGCGGCGTCGCCAGAATATTCACGACGATGCACACCGCGGCGGTCATCACTGATAAAAACAGCAGCAGCCGCTTGGCAAAATGATAGCTCTTGCGACCCGGGTCCACGGGATAGGCGGCCACCCCTTCGCCGGCGCCCTGCAGCGGCGTGCCGCACAGCGGGCAGTCCGTGGCCGGGGTGGCCACATCCACCCCGCATGCCGTACAATGCTTCATTCCAGATCGCCTCCGCTCTCTACAATGACCGGGACCCCGCTGCCGGAAAATTGGCGCGCCACGGCGCAGGCCAACGCGTTGTCAGTGAGCTGCGTCATAAAGGTGAGCGCCAGCGTGTTGCCGTAGGCGCAGGCGGTGCACTTGATGGGCTCCTGCCGGGTGGTGGAAAGCAGGAAGCGGAAGCCCTCGAAGTACTCCGCAAATTCCGGTTCCACAGCCACGGGGCCCAGGTTGGAAAAGGTGGTGGTGCTGCCCATGGAGGAGCCCTCGTACACCAGCCGCATGATGCCGTTTTTCAGCGGCAGCGGCACCATGCGGATCCAGGGGTTGACCTCGCTGCTGGCGGTGTAGGCCAGCTTTTGGCGGAAGGCATCCTCCGTCAGCTTCTCGGCAAACTGGGCCTTCACGTCCTCCACCACCTCCGCAAAGGAGCGCGGCTGGCCGTTGAAGGCGACGCTGATGTTCATGCCCGCGAAAAAGTTGGCGGAGGTATCGGTGCCGAAGATACGGCGCAGGTCCACCGGCACAAAAATGCTGGTGGGCCGTTTGGCGCCGCGCAGGGGCAGATAGACGTCACGCAGGCCGCACATCAGCACGGCGGTCAGGTATTCGCCCACCGAGGCCCCGCACGCATGGGCCTCGGTCTTCAGCGCGTCCACGGGCAGCAGCAGCGTCACCACGCCCGTGTCCAGCCCCTCCCGCCGCTCGCCGTGCACATGCCAAGCCCGCGCCTCTTTGTACGTGATCTTCTGCTCCACGGGCAGATAGTTTTTCAGATAGCCGTCCTCCACGTTGCCCGCCTCTTCCAGGCCGTACCGTGTCTCCCGCTCCTGCGGGGAAAAGCGGCTGGGCCAGGCCAGCTGGCAGTAGCGGTAGCACAAAGCCTTCAAAAAGCGCAGGGCCCCGGTGCCGTCTGTCAGCACATGGAAGGTCTCCAAACTCACGCGGTTGCGGAAATACACCACACGGAACAAAAAGCGCCCCGTCTCCAGCGGATCGATATAGCGGCAGGGCTCGTCTTCCTCGGGCAGGGCCTGGGGGCGGGCGTCGTTCTGTTCCAGATAGCTCCAGAAAAGGCCGTGGCGCAGACGCACGTGAAAGGCCGCAAAATGGGGCAGCGTCTCCTCCAGCGCGCGCTGCAGCAGCGTGGGCTCCACCAGCTCCGTCAGCACGGCGGTCAGGCGGAAGACGTTGGACATGTCCCGCCCGGCGATGACCGGGAACAGGTTGGCCGTGTTGTCTAATTTATGCCATTTTTTCGGTGCAGGACCTGACACGGGGCCCTCCTCCTTTCGTTCTCAGAGAAAAAGATCCAGGTCGATGCTGTCGGCGATGGCCTGGCCGCCCGCCTTGTTGGGGTGCAGGCCGTCCGGCAGATCGTATTCCTTTTTCATGCCCGTGCCGTCCTCGGCGGCAATGGGCGCGCCCAGGTCCAGCACGGCGTCGAACAGGCCGCAGTTCGTCAGCCAGTCGTTCATGGCCAGGCGCAGCTCTTCCCGCGCAGGGGTGTACACCTTGTTCAGCGCCCGGGGCAGCAGCAGCCCCGCAAACACCTTGACGCCGCGCTTGTGCAGCTGCGCCGTCAGGTCGGTGACCGCCTCCTGGTACTGTGTCAGCGTGGGCAGCTCTTCCTCGGGGGCGTCTTTGCCCGGCAGACCGATGTCGTTGGTGCCCAGCGCCAGGATGGCGTGGGTGAGGCCCTCCACGGGCAGCAGGTCATAACGGAAGCGCTCCACGCCCGCGTGGCCGTACAGCCCTTTTAAAATGGCGGGGGATTCCCGCAGCAGGCGGTTGCCGCCGATGCCCAGGTTGCACACGCTCACCATGCCGGGAAAGCGCTCGTACAGCCGCTTGGTGAACGGCGTCACCCAGGCGCCCTGCTGCATGATGGAATCGCCGAAGGCGGCGATCACGCGCGGCGCGGGGGCGTCGTCCGCCTGCTCCACCAGCACCGCCGACAGGGTGGTGATAGCGCTGGTGACGTCCCAGGGCAGCACGCTGCGGGACAGGGTGCTGAGCACCTTGGCCTCCGGCAGCGCGGGCGTGTCGCTGTAGTTGCCGTGGATGGAACGAGTGGCGAAGGTACCCACAAAGTTGCCGCTGGTCACCTTGTCGGGCAGCGGGTAAAACAGGCTGACGGCCAGCGTCTGGCCCGGCAGCACCACCAGGGGCACCCGGTCCGAAAACACGTCCCGGTCCGGCACCAGGGCAAAGCTGGTGTCCCCGTACACGGCCAGCGGGCGGATGGTGCTGGGCAGCAGCTCGCCCGCCTCGTCCACCAGGGCCACCGTGGCATGCTGCACCCACACGGGGCGGGTGGCGTAATAGTTGCTGAATTTTACGTAGACGGCGTCCCCGGATAAATTGTTGGGGATGAGTACGCGCACCGTGCGCCCGGCATTGTTAAAAGGCTGGGCGGCAAGATCGGTGTGGGCAATGGCAAAACTGCACACGCGGCGCGGCATAAGACCCCTCCTTCCCATTCGCTTGATACTTTAGTATAACACGCCCGGGCCCAAAGAAAAAGGGCCCGGCTGAAAAAGCCGGGCCAAGACCATTTTCTTCACGTTTCGTCCGGAGCGGGCGGCTCCTGCAGGCGCATGCCCGCCGTGCTGGTGACGGGCAGGGAAAACAGGATGGCCTTTGCCTTGCTCTCCAGCCCGGCCTCGGCCATGACGGCCCGCATCACTTTGTTTTTGTCCTCACGCTTGACGACGATGAAGACCATCTCCTTTTCCGAGGCCAGCGACACGCCCAAAAACTTTTCGGCGCCGTCCATGCCGATGCCCCGGGCGTGGATCACCGTGCCGCCCGCCGCGCCGCCCTTGCGCGCTGCGGCCATGATCTGCTCCGTGTAGCCGCGGTTCGCCACCGCCACCAACAGCTCATAGGTCGTGTCCTTCAAGGCCGATTCCTCCTCCATCGTGAAGTTTTGATGTTCGGTCAAAAACAGCAGCGGCTTTTTGCCCCCGATGCTGCTCAGCGGGATGATAAAGGCGATGCCGGTGCCCGGCACGTCGATCATCATCCTGCTTTGCAGCCCCTGCTTGACACGCTTCCAGGTCTCCCCCGTCACCACGGCGAAGGAGACGGCCTTTTCCGTTTTCTCCAGGCCGAAATAGTCCAGCACCTCGCTGGCCGCCGTTCCTGTGCCGGTGGCCGCCAGCGAGACCTCCACGCCGTACTCCGCGTACAGCGCGGTAAAGCGCTGGATGTTCTGCCGGTCGATGACGGTGACCAGCCAATACAATTCATTCATGTCGTCAGCCCTCCTTGCCGCGGCCCGTTACAGTTCGATGATGGCGTCGTCGGCCAGCGCCTCCAGCGCACGCACCGTCCGAGGCACTGTCCCGGCCTCTGCGCGCTTCCGGCGCAGCTGTGAAAAGACGCCCAGCAGCTGGATGGTGATAAGCGGCGTCAGCGCCACCATCG
This sequence comes from uncultured Oscillospiraceae bacterium, assembly GCA_958403605.1. GTDB lineage: Bacteria > Bacillota > Clostridia > Oscillospirales > Ruminococcaceae > Ruthenibacterium. The sequence goes on along the minus strand of CATXYA010000057.1, from coordinate 2,649 downwards.
CCACCACCCCAAAGGCGTCGGTGACGATATCGCCGCCCACCGCCACGCAGGCGCCCTGGGCAAAGGGCAGCAAAAATGCCGCGGCCATGGGCCCGGCCGCCACGCCACCCGAGTCAAAGGCCATGGCCGTGTAGATCCTCCCCACAAAAAACGAGATGCCCAGCGCCAGCGCATAGCCGGGGATGAGGAACCACAAAATGGAGATGCCCGTCAGCACCCGCAGCATGGCGATGCCCAGCGATACCGCCACGCCGGCAGACAGCCCCAGCCCCATGGAGCGGGCGGAGATGGCCCCGTCCGTGATCTCCTCCACCTGCTTATTGAGCACGTACACCGCCGGCTCGGCCCGCACGATGAAGTAGCCCATGACCATGGCGATGGGCACCAGGATCCACGCATAGTCCAGCCCGGCGATCACCTGGCCCAAATAGTTGCCCGCGGGCATGAACCCCACGTTGACCCCCGTCAAAAACAGCACCAGCCCCAGATAGGTGTAGACCAGGCCCACCAAAATTTTCAGCAGGTTGCGGCGGGACAGCTTGAGCACGGCGAGCTGGAACGCGCCGAAAAACAGCAGGATGGGCAGCAGCGAGAGGGCAATCTCCTTCATATAACCGGGGAAGCCCACGCGGAACAGCCGCCACAGCGCCACGGAATCTGCGATCTCCGGCAGCACCGGCGCCACATAGCCGCTTTCCTGGGGATGATAGATCAGCCCCAGCAGCAGCACCGCCAAAATGGGGCCAATGGAGCACAGCGCCACCAGGCCAAAGCTGTCGTCCGCGGCATGGCGGTCGTCCCGGATGGCCGACACGCCCACGCCCAGCGCCATGATGAAGGGCACCGTCATCGGCCCCGTGGTGACGCCGCCGGAGTCGAACGCAACACTGAGGAAATCACCCGGCACAAAAAACGCCAGCACGAACACGGCGGCGTAAAACACCAGCAGCAGCGGCGGCAGCGCCATACTGAACAGCATGCGCAGCAGCGCGATCACCAAAAACACGCCCACGCCGCAGGCCACCGCCAGGATTAGCGTCATGTTGGGGATGGCGGGCACCTGGTTGGCCAGCACCTGCAGGTCCGGCTCGGACACGGTGATGATGAAGCCCAGCAGAAAGGACAGCAGCACCACCACCCACAGCTTTTTGCTCTTCGTCATGCTGGCGCCCACATGCTCGCCCATGGGCGTCATGGCCATTTCCGCGCCCAGCGTGAAAAACATCATCCCCACGATCAAAAGCACGGCGCCCATTAAAAAGCAAAGCAAAATGCTGGGCGAGATGGGGGCGATGGTAAAGCACAAAAGCAGTACGATGCCCATGATGGGCAATACCGCGCGCAGTGCTTCATACAGTTTTTCCTTCAATTTCCGGCTGCTGTTCAATCCTGCACCTCTTTTCCCTGTTCGTTTGTCAAAGTTCGCAGTCCGCCGGTCATTGCCCCGGCGGCAGCCCGAACGCTACGCTTTTAGTATAACATCATTATGACGTGTCCGGTTCAAAAATGAATAAAAATTCAAAAAAAGTTTAAATTTTCAAGCAGAAAACCCGGGGCAAGCGGTTTTTTCACCGCCCGTCCCGGGCCCTTTTCACAATTTGTGCGCATTGTAAAACGCTTTCAATTCTTCTTTGACGTCTGCGGGCAGCGCTGTTTTGCGCACGCCGCGCACCGCGCCCTCCAGCGCCGTCAGCCGGTTCAGGCAGGCGGAGACGTCCACCGTCTGGATGCGCAGCCAAGCCTCGCGGGCGCCCAGCTCCTGCAGCTGCTGCGCGGTGGTGATGCCCACTGCCGCCAGCTGTTCTTCCAGGGCAGCGCCGAGATTGGGCAGCCGTGCCAGTTCTCCCATGAAATGGCCTCCTTTACAAAAAGCGCGGACAGGAAGCCCCGTCCGCGCTTTAAAGTCGCTCGTATTTAGTTCAGAACTGCAAGCTCCGTCTCCGGATCGAACAGGTGCAGCTTGTTGGTGTTCAGCGCAACCTTGACGTCGGCGCCGTTCTTCGCGGTGCTGTTGGGCGCCACGCGGGCGGTCATCTTGTAGCCCTTGTAGGTCAGGTACAGGTAGATCTCGGAGCCCATCAGCTCGGAAACTTCCACATTGGCGGTGATCTGCGCGTCCTTGTGGCGGTCCAGGAACTCCTCGTCGTCCTTGATGTCTTCGGGGCGGATGCCGGCCTTGATGGTCTTGCCAACATAGGCGTCCAGCGCCGCGGCGTTCTTCGCAGCCTTTTCTTCATTGATCAGCAGCCGGTCGTCTCCCAGGTCCGCATAATATTTGTTGCCCTCTTTGACCAGGGTGGCGTCCATAAAGTTCATTTGCGGGCTGCCGATGAAGCCGGCCACGAACATGTTGCACGGATAATCATACAGGTTTTGCGGAGTGTCGACCTGCTGGATGATGCCGTCCTTCATCACAACGATGCGGTCGCCCATGGTCATGGCTTCCGTCTGGTCATGCGTCACGTAGATGAACGTGGTGCCCAGGCGCTGATGCAGCTTGATGATCTCGGTGCGCATCGCGGTACGCAGCTTGGCGTCCAAGTTGGACAGAGGTTCGTCGAGCAGGAACACCGCCGGGTTGCGCACCATGGCGCGGCCCAGGGCAACACGCTGGCGCTGGCCGCCGGACAAAGCCTTCGGCTTGCGGTC
>CATXYA010000056.1 GCA_958403605.1 uncultured Oscillospiraceae bacterium | reverse complement strand
AGGGCTTTGCCCGCATATGAAAAACCCCCGGCTTTGCCGGGGGATATTTATTTGCCGCGGGGCTTAGCTGCCGTTCGTCACGCTGTCCCGGGAAGGGTAGTACAGGTTGTTGGAGATGAACTCCAATTTGTCCCGCAGCGTATGCTCCAAATCGTTGATGGTCTCCACCATGTTCATGACCGTCTCGTTGACCGTGAGCACCTGATCCATCGTGATATCGCTGCACAGGGCTTTCTGGATCTTTTCTCCCTCGGCGTTGAGGATATGGCTCAGGGCCGTCTCCTCCAGCGCGATGGACTCGATCAGGTCCGTGATGGCCTGGCTCATGGAAATGGGATTGGGCGAAGTGCTGATCGTCGGCATAGACATGTTCAAATTCCTCCCTTTCGCTTACCAGCCGCAAACCGGCTTTGTTATCAGTCTATGAAAAACAGAAAAACATGTGAAAGAAAGGGGACCTTTTTTATGAAAATCCTTGTTTTGGGCGGCACTCGCTTTTTCGGCGTCCATCTGGTGCGTGCCCTGACAGCGCAGGGGCATGACGTCACCATTGCCACCCGGGGCCGCACGCCCGATCCCTTTGGAGACACGGTCCGGCGCGTTACCGTGGACCGCACGGACGGTGCGGCCATGGCGCGGGCCTTTGCCGGGCAGGAATATGACGCCGTGTGCGACGACATTGCCTATTGCTCCAATGACGTGCGCCGCGCCCTGGACACGGTGCGGTGTACCCGCTACGTGCTGGTGTCCTCGGTGTCGCTCTATAAAGATTGGCATTTGGAACTGACGGAATCCGAATTTTTGCCGGAGCGCGCGGCCATCACCTGGGGCGAGCGGGCAGATTTTTCCTATAACGAGGGGAAACGGCAGGCGGAGGCGGTGCTGGCGCAAAGCGCCCAAGGGAACAACTGCGCCATGGTGCGCTTTCCCCTTGTGGTGGGGCCGGACGATTATACCCGGCGGCTGCGGTTCTATGTGGAACATACGGCCAAGGGCGTGCCCATGGCCGCCGATGGCCTGGACGCGCAGATAAGCTTCATCGATTCCGGGGAGGCCGGGCGCTTTTTGGCGTTCCTGCTGCAAAATCCGTTACAGGGCCCGGTGAACGCCGCGGCGGCGGGGACAGTGACGCTGCGGGAACTGCTGCAGGCCGTGGAGCGGCAGACAGGGAAGGAAGCCATTTTCGCACCGGACGGCGACCCCGCGCCCTACAACGGGGCCACGGATTTTTCGCTGGACACCGCCAAAGCGCAGGCGGCGGGCTTTGCATTTTCCCCGCTGCGCGATTGGATCTTCCCGCTGCTGGAGACCTACCTGCGGGAGGTGTGAGCGCCCCGCGGTTGGCTCCTTCTGCTGAGGGCTTTTGTTGGGCAGGCTCGTGCGCGCCCCCTCATCCGTCTGATGCTGCGCATCAGCCACCTTCTCCCACCGGGGGAAGGCAATTGTTTTCCTTTTCATTCGCGAAAAAACAACGTAGCTGTACGCAAGCGTAAAGCAATTTAGCAAGTAGTAGCAGGGCGGCTTGCCGCCCGCGGTTGCCTTCCCCCGGTGGGAGAAGGTGGCTGGCGCAAAGCGCCAGACGGATGAGGGGGCGTCCGCAAACGATCCCTTCTATGCGTAGCGGCGGCCATTGGCCGCCGGGCCGGGAAGCCAATCCGGAAAGCCTTCCTCTGCGCCCCTAAAGTACCGCCGGAAAAACAGAAGGGCGCGCTGCAAAAACCAATTTGCAGCGCGCCTTTTATTACTAAAATTCAAAAAAAGCTGAGCTTCACCTGTTTGCCCATCTGTTCCAGATAGCCCGCCAGCTCCTGCACCAGCTGGATCTTGATGCCGAAGGTGATGGGCAGGTCGGGGTTTTGGTGGGCGGGATTGATGGCCTTGCCTACGAAGAAATTGACGTCCGTGGCGTATTCCAGCAGCATCTGGGCGATGAGAGAGGCCCCGTCCGTCTGCAGGCTCCACAGGTTTGCCAGGTCCTCGTTGTTGAGGAACTGCTTGGCGTACTGCACCACCCGGCTCAGGGTGATGACGCCCTCTGTCACCAGGTCCACGCCCTCGATGCGGGCGATGGGGGGGATGTCGGGGTCGGTGCCGTAATCGAGGGTGGTCTCCACGGGCCGGTGCAGATACTCGGCGGCGATCTGCGAGGTGGTGCCGCCGCAGACGATCTTTTTTCCTTCTTTCGAAAAAAACAGCGCCATCATTTGGGGGACATCCCGCGGGTCGGCGGGCGGGCCGATCAGCAGGCTGACGGGCGCGCGCTGGCGCACGCGCACGGCGGCCACCGTACAGTCGTCGCCCGGCTCGTTTTCATACAGGCGGTTGCACTCGTCCACGATCAGGGAAGACATCATTTTGGCGGACAGATCGTCATCGTACACCCGCTGGGCGTAATTAATGATGTTCTCCCGCTGCCAGCCGAAGTTCATGCTTTTGCCCACGCCCGCGTAAATGGCGCCGTCGCTCATGGCGATAAACACATCGTGCAGCTGCAGGGGGATGCGGCTCTCCAGAATGGTCTTGCCCTCGATGACGCGGCTGGTGATGGGGTAATCGTAATTTTTGCCGTCGCGCAGCAAAATGACGTTGGGGTTGTCGAACTGGATGAGGACCGCCTCGGCGTTGTCCCGGATCTGGATGATGGTGAACGTGGAGTAAGCCACCTTGCGCACCGCGCACACAGGCAGCGTTTTGACGATGGTGTCCACGCACTCCTCCACGGACAGGCCGTTGGCCATCATGGTGCACAGGATCTTGCTGGTGAGGGTGGAGAGAATGTTGGCCTTGACGCCGCTGCCCAGGCCGTCGGCCAGCACCAGGGTGAGGTCGTGCTCACTGTCGCCGATCACTTCCACCCGGTCGCCGCACAGCTGCTCTCCCACGTGGTTCACGCTGACGTAACCGGCGTCCGTCCAAAGATTGTTCATGTGTTCTTATTCCCCCATGGCGTCCTTCAGCTTGGTGAGGGCGACCTTCGTCTCGGCGGTGGTCTCGCCCAGCAGGGAGGCGATCTCCTGCACCACGCGCATCTGCTTTTCGATGACGGAATTCGTCACCTCGGCCGTGCGGCTGCACAGCTCGGCGCGCTCGGCACGCTGGTGCTCCTCCTCGGTGATATCGCGCATAATGCTGAACACGATATGATATTCTTTATCATAGACGATGCTCTCTTCCACATACTTATCGTACTCGGCCAGGTAATGCTTTTTGTCGCGCACGGGCACGCCGCTGCTGATGACGCCCAGGTAATCCACCGGGTTCAGCACGCGCACGATGGGGCAGCCCAGAATATCCTGCGGGCCCTGCAGGTTGAACAGCGTGCACGCGGCCTTGTTGATCTGCTGCACGCAAAGCGCTTCATCCAGCACAAAAATGGCGTTGGGCGTGTTGTTGATGACATAGCCGGAAAACGTCTCGGCGCGCTCCTTTAAGTAAGGCAGGCACATGGACAGGTCGGCCTTGCCCTGATATACGGCGATGGCCTTGTCCCGGCAGGTGGGGTAGCCGCAGCTGCCACAGTTCAGCTCCTGCTCGGGGCTGGTCTTGCCGATCTTGGCCAAAATCTCGCGGATGGTGGCCTCACCGGGGATCTGGTCATGGGTGCCCAGGTAGGGCATGTGCTTCGCCAGGTCCTGCGGCTGGGGGACGTCGTACTCGTCGCGTCCGGCGAAATTCAGCACCTTCACCTCGCCGCCCAAAACGGAGGCGTGGTGGTGGCGGATGCCGGGGCCGTTGACACAGGCGCCCTCGCAGGCGTTCATCTCAATGAAGCAGGGGTGCAGGTTGCCCGCCTCGATCTCTTTCAGCGCGGCGCTGCAGTTCTGCACGCCGTCCACCGAGAGGTAGGTGTAATCGGTGTCCGCGGTGTCCATGGTGCGGATGACGCCGCCGGTGATGGGGAAAAAGCGCGCGCGCTTGCCTTCGCCGGCCGGGGCTGCGCCGCGCTCCAGCGCCACGCCCGCCTCTTCCAGCCAGGCCTCTAATTCCTCAAAGGTCAACACCACGTCGCACAGGCCGCCGTACAGCTCGGCCTCCTCTTTTTTGGAGATGCAGGGGCCGATGAACACGGTGGCCGCCCCGGGCTGCTGTTCCTTGATGAGCTGGCAGTGCGCCAGCATGGGGGACAGCACCGGCGCCAGGCTGGACAGGGCCAGGGGATGGTATTTTTGGATCAGCGCATTGACGCTGTGGCAGCAGGAGGAGATGATGACGTCATGCTTGCCGCTGCGGATCATGCGCTCGTATTCCTTGGCTACGATCTGCGCGCCCACGGCCGTCTCCTGGGCGTCGGCAAAGCCCAGCCGCAGCAGGGCCGTGCGCAGCGCCCCAAAGTCCACGGTGGGGAATTCGGCGATGAAGGAGGGGGCCACGCTGGCCACCACGCGCCGCCCGGCGGCCAGCAGCTCCTTGACGCGCGGCGTGTCCTGCCGCACCTCCTTGGCGTCCTGCGGGCAGTTGACAAAGCAGCGGTCACACAGGATGCAGTCGTCCGCGATGATGTTGGCCTGGCCCTCGGAGAAGCGGATGCTCTTCACCGGGCAGTTGCGGATGCATTTATAGCAGTTTTTGCAGTTGGCTTTTTTCAGCTGTAGAAATTTGTTCATTCCAGCTTGCCCCCAAGCACCTTCTCCTGGAACAGCGCGTCAAAATTGTCCTCGTTCACCCCGGTGATCAGCTCACCGTCGATCTTGATGGTGACGCCGTGCTCACATTTGCCCAGGCAGAAGGCGGCGGAGAGATTCACCTGATTGTTCAGCCCGTTTTCCTCCAGCGCTTGCTTCATCCGCTGGATGACGTTGTAAGAACCTTTCAAATGGCAGGAAGAGCCGACGCAGACGCAGATGTTCATGATAGGGTACCACCCGTATTTCAAATTTTGAGGCCGCTGCCCCAATTACATAAATTATAATATAGGAAGAATGGGCGGTCAACCACAAAATCCGGCAAGAGGGGAGAAAAGGCGACCGCCTTTTTGGAGAGAACCATTAGAAATATTGATCGATCCATAAAAAACTATCATTTTCAACCGGGAAAACTCTGTGCTAGAATCAAATTGAGCGGCAAACGAAACGCCGCCGAAAAGTATTGTATTGGAGGTTTGCAGGATGGGCTACTTACTCAGCGCCGCCCAGGCCGACGAGGTCCTGTGTGAACTGCGCAAAAACTACCGCATTTACGCGCCCAAGCGCTTTCCCAAGCAGGGACGTTATTCCGATACGGACGTCATCCGCTACGCCGAGGTGGAGCGCTTTGACGAGATCGTGTGGGACGTAAAGTCGGATTATCCGGCGAAGGAGGTGCTGACGCCCATCCAGCAGGCCATCTTCTATTTTACCGAGGACGAGTACCGGGCCAGCAAAGGCCCTACGAAGCCGATCCTGCTGCTGGCCCGCCCCTGCGACATCAACGCCCAGCACATCCAGGCCAAGGTCTACGCGGGCAACGGCGGCTATGACGACTTTTATTATACCCGCATGCGCGACAAGGTGAAATTTGCCCTCATGGAGTGCGGCGGCGGGGACGACACCTGCTTTTGTGTCTCCATGGGCACCAACAGGACGGACGATTACGCCCTGGCGCTCAGGTTTTCCCCGGACGGCATGGCGGTGCAGGTGACGGACGAAACGCTGGCCCCCTATTTTTCCGGTATGCCCCAGACGGAGTACACACCGTCCTTTGTGGAGGAAAACGAGCTGCAGGTCGAGGTGCCCGACCTCTCGGACAAGGCGGTGCGCCTGGCGCTGAAAAAGCATCCCATGTGGAAGGAGTTCAACGCGCGCTGCATCTCCTGCGGCAGCTGCACGGTGGCCTGCTCCACCTGCACCTGCTTCACCACGCGTGACATCTGCTACGGCGACAACCCGGAGGTGGGCGAGCGGCGCCGCGTGACGGCCTCCTGCCAGATCGCGGGGTTCGACCAGATGGCCGGGCAGCGGGAGTTCCGCGCCACCGCCGGGGACCGGATGCGCTTTAAGGTGCTGCATAAGTTCCACGATTATAAGGCGCGGTTTGGGGACAGCCACATGTGCGTGGGCTGCGGCCGCTGTACGGGCCGCTGCCCGGAGCTGATCTCCATCTCCGCGACCGTCAACAAGGTCAGCGCCGCCGTGCGCGAGATCAAGGCCGAAATGGCCCAAAAGGAGGGTGAGTGACATGTTGAATCCCGTTCAGCCGCAGCCCTGTGAGATCCTCAGCGTCAAAAAAGAGAGCGCTCACGAATGGACCTTCCGCGTGGCCAGCGACGCGGCTCCCCAGCACGGGCAGTTTATGCAGCTGTCGCTCCCCAAGGTGGGGGAGGCGCCCATCTCCGTCTCCGCACAAGGGGAGGGCTGGCTGGAGTTCACTATCCGCAGCGTGGGCAAAGTGACGAATGTGATCTTTGAAAAGCAGGCGGGCGACCTGCTCTTCCTGCGGGGGCCCTACGGCAAGGGCTGGCCGGTGGAGCAGCTGCGGGGCAAGCACCTGGTCGTCATCACCGGCGGCACCGGGCTGGCGCCCGTGCGCTCGTTGCTGCGGGCCTGTGCCGAGGGAAAAGAGCCCGTGGCGGACGTCCATCTGATCTGCGGCTTCAAAAATGAGGAGGGCATCGTCTTCCGCAGCGAATTGGAGCAATGGCAAAACACGTTCCATACCATCTATGCGCTGGACACCGACCACAAGGAGGGCTGGCGCACCGGCTTTGTCACCGAGTTTGTCAAAGAGCTGCCCTTCGCCTCCTTTGACGGCAGCTATGCCGTGCTGGTGGTGGGGCCGCCGCCCATGATGAAGTTTACCGGGCTGGAGCTGCTCAAGTGCGGCGCCGATCCTGAGAAGCTATGGATGAGCTTTGAGCGCAAGATGTCCTGCGCGGTGGGCAAATGCGGCCATTGCCGCATCGACGAGGTCTATGTGTGCCTGGACGGCCCGGTGTTTCCCTACACTGTGGCGCGCGGCCTGGTGGACTGAAAGGAGCAAACGAGATGAATCAAGACATCAATGTCAAAAAAGTGCGGCTGAATTGCTTCCGCCAGTCCAAGGTGCCCGGGGAATTCATGCTGCAAATGCGGGTGCCGGGCGGCTTTATCGACGCCAAGTACCTCGCGGTGATCGAACAGATCGCCAAGACCTGGGGCGACGGCAATTTCCATTTTGGGACGCGCCAGACCTTTGACATCACCGGCATCAAATACGAAAACATCCCCGCGGTCAACGCGTACCTGGAGACCTACATCAAGGAAGTGGACGCCGAACTGTGTGAGGTCGATATGGACACGGTGGCGCACGCGCCGCAGGAATGGGACCCGCAAAGCGGATACCCCACCATCGGCGCGCGCAACATCACCGCCTGCGTGGGCAATTACCACTGCATCTGCGGTAACTGCAACACCTTTGAGCTGGCGCGCAAGATCGAGCCGATCATCTTCCCCAGCCACTACCACATCAAGATCAACATCGCCGGCTGCCCCAACGACTGCAACAAGGCCCACCTGTGCGATTTCGGCATCATCGGCGTGGCCCGCATGACGTATCACCCCGAGCGCTGCATCGGCTGCGGCGCCTGTGTGACGGCCTGCGAGCACGGCGCCACCCGCGTCCTGTCTCTGAACCAGGAAACCGGTAAGATCGAGAAGGACCCCTGCTGCTGCGTGGGCTGCGGCGAATGTGTCCGGGCCTGTCCGGCCAGCGCGTGGACGCGCCAGGAGACGAAATTCTACCGCGTGATCCTGGGAGGCCGCACGGGCCGCCAAACGCCGCGCACCGGTAAAATGTTTTTGAACTGGGCCACGGAGGACGTGGTGCTCGGCGTGCTGAAAAACTGGCAGAACTTTTCCGCCTGGGTCATGGACTACAAGCCGGAATACCTGCACGGCGGCCACCTCATCGACCGGGCGGGGTACAAAAAGTTCAAGGAATTGATCCTGGAAGGGGTACCCCTGAACCCCGAGTGCCTGTTGGCGGAGGATATCTTCTGGCACGAGACGGAGTGCCGCTCCAATTTCAACGTCAAGCCTCGGGCGATGCACCACAGCGCGGGCCCGTCCCAACAGGGATAAAACAGAGAAAAAGCCCCGGGGAATATCCCGGGGCTTTTTGAAACAGACCGAAGACAAAAAAGTACCGTCCGGGACCAAAGATCCCAGACGGTTCTT
>CATXYA010000055.1 GCA_958403605.1 uncultured Oscillospiraceae bacterium | reverse complement strand
CGTGGGAGGAATATTCCGATTTACCACAGGAGGATAGTATGAATCACGGTAAACATTATGTCGAGAGCAAAAAGCTCGTCGACCGTACCAAGCTGTACGACAGCGAAGAGGCGCTGGCGCTGTGCTGCCAGACCGCCAAAGCGAAATTCGACGAGACCGTCGAGCTGCACGTGCGCCTGGGCGTTGACAGCCGCCATGCTGACCAGCAGGTCCGCGGCGCTGTCGTGCTGCCCAACGGCACCGGCAAGGACGTGCGCGTCATCGCCATCGCCAAGGGCGACGCCGCCCGCGCCGCCGAAGAGGCGGGCGCCATGATGGTCGGCGACGCCGACCTGATCGCCAAGATCCAGAACGAGGGCTTCGTCGATTTCGACGTCCTCGTCACCACCCCGGACATGATGGGCCAGGTCGGCCGTCTGGGTAAGATCCTGGGCCCGCGCGGCCTGATGCCCAACCCCAAGGCCGGCACCGTCACGCCCGATTTGGGCCGTGCCGTCGCCGAAGCCAAGGCCGGTAAGATCGAGTACCGCCTGGACAAGGCCAACATCATCCACGTGCCCATCGGCAAGGCCTCTTTCGGCCCCGAGAAGCTGGGTGAAAACCTGAAGACGGTCATGGATGCTGTCGTGAAAGCGAAGCCCGCGGCCGCCAAGGGCCAATACATCAAGAGCGCCACGGTGGCGTCCACGATGGGCCCCGGCGTCAAGCTGAACAGCGCCAAATTCGGCGGCTGAGTTTCTTCGGAAAACAAAAAGCATCATCAGGTCCCGGCTGCAAACCGCAGCTGGGACCTGATTTTTTGTTAGGGCTTGCGGAATATGGGGGATATGGTATGATAGTACCAATAACGGTGTCAGGAGCGTGAAGGGGAATGGCGAGCTATTGCGCATGCTGCGGGAAATCGTTGGGCTTCGGAGGCGTACAGGGAACGGTGAACCATCTGGGCCAAAAGCTGAAGCTGTGTGCAGAATGCAGTGACAGTTTGGAAAGGGTGGAACGTGCAGTCGTACAGGAAGACCGCGAGGAGTTTATCCGGCAGTGCCCGCGCTTGGAAGCGCGCATCGTCCCCAAGCAAACGGAGGAAAGCAAGTGGTTCCAGCAATGGTGGCAGGACTATCAGGGACGGGCAGGGGAAAAGCTCCACAGGAAAAGGAAAGAGGAAGAAGAAAGGAACTTTTCCGAAAATATGCTGCTGACCACGGGCGATTTCTTTGAAGGTCATCGGGTCCAGAAATATCTAGGCATCGTCACCGGGGAGACAATTTTGGGGACGGGCTTTTTGAGCGAATTCAAGGCCAGCTTATCCGATATGCTGGGGGAAGAGAGCAACGCCTTTATGGGTAAAATGAAACAGGCGCGGGAGGCTTCCATGCAGCGGCTGAAAAAGAACGCGCTGGAGCTGAAGGCAAATGCGGTTTTGGGTGTCAGCTTCAGTACGCTGACACTGTCTCAAAATATGATGGGTGTTTTGGTGACGGGCACCGCCGTGCTGCTGGCGCCGGACGCAAAAACTTGACGGTTTTCACGCCGAACTCTTGACAGCGCCGCCGCCGTGTGCTATATTATAAAAGCTGTTTTAGAGACAGCAGGTGCTTTCGAGCGTAAGGGAAACCTTCCCGCCTGCCGAGAAACGTGCAAAAAACCTTGTGATTTTTGCCTCTTTCTCGCGGGAGAAAGAGGCTTTTTTGCACCTTGTCTTAAAACAAAACTTTTTGAAACGAGGTGAAACTGAACTATGCCGAGCGAAAAGATCCTGAAACAAAAAGAGGCGTACGTGGCCGACCTGCGCGAGAAAATGCAGGGCGCCGTCGCGGGCGTTGTGGTGGACTACATGGGCATCAGCGTTGCCAACGACACGAAGCTGCGCAAAGAGCTGCGTGAAGCCGGTATCGAGTATGCCGTTGTGAAAAACACCATGCTGCGCCTGGCTGTGAAGGACACGAATCTGGCCGATCTGGCCGCGTCTTTCACCGGCTCCACGGCTTTGGCCGTTTCCAAGGAGGACCCCATTGCCGCCGCGCGCATCCTGAACAAGTATGCCGAGACGTCCAAGGGCGCGTTCTCACTGAAAGGCGGTTACATGGAAGGCTCCGTCCTCAGCCAGGACGAGCTGATCTCCATCGCCAAGCTGCCCGATTACAAGGGCATGCTGTCCATGTTTGCAGGCGCCCTCACCAGCACCCTCAGCGGTCTGGCCGTGGCCATGCAGGCCTATGTGGACAAGCAGGAAGAGCCTGCTGCCTAAGCTGATCATCCGAATTGACACAAACATATTACAATTGGAGGTATTATCATGGCTTCTGAGAAAATCACTGCCATTCTGGATTCCATCAAGGAACTGTCCATCCTCGAGCTGAAAGAGCTCATCGACACCTATTGCGAAGAGTTCGGCGTTTCCGCCGTCGCCGCTGCGCCCGCCGCTGCCGCTGCGCCCGTGGTGGAAGAGAAGACCGAGTTCGACGTTGTGCTGGCTGAAGTCGGCGCCAACAAGATGGCCGTCATCAAGGCCGTCAAGGAAGTCACCGGCCTGGGCCTGAAAGAGGCCAAAGAGCTGGTCGACAACGCCCCGAAGACCATCAAAGAGGCCGCTCAGAAGGCCGACGCCGAGGAAATGAAGAAGAAGCTGGAAGACGTCGGCGCCAAGATCGAGCTGAAATAAGTTTTATTTCGCGAAATCAAACAGCCCGGTACGAAAGTACCGGGCTGTTTTTCCTTTTTCGCCGCCGCGCTATGGCTGGTAAGGTGTGGAATTAGACGTTCTGCCGAGCAGATAATCCACGCTGGTATGATAGTAATCGGCCAGCTTTTCCAAAATGGGCACAGGAATATTCAGCTTTCCCAATTCATAATCGGAATAAGTGGTTTGATGGACCTGGAGATCATCTGCAAGCTGTTTTTGAGATAGGTCATGGTCCACACGCAAATCACGGACCCGCATCTTCATCCGCTGCCTCCCTGCTGAATCAATGGTGTGTAAAGGGGAATCTCTGAAGTCATCTTAAAGGGATTTTAAAGAAAATGCAATAAGAATTAAAAAAGTAAAAGATGGATTTTAGCATAAAAGGGAGATTTGGCAAATATCTCTCGAAAATAAAAATTGTTCTTTCCGCCGCTTCGTGATAGAATGAGGAATCACAAAATTTTGCGGGCCTTTGGAAAGGAGCAGCAGATGGAGCATCAAAACATCGACGGCGGCCGGCCCTTTGACTGGGGCCGCACTTCCCCGGATTACGCCAAATACCGGGATATCTATCCGCCGGAATTCTATGCGTATCTCACGGGGCAGGGGCTTTGCACCGCCGGACAGCGGGTGCTGGATATCGGCACCGGGACGGGCGTGCTGCCCCGCAACCTCTATGCCCAGGGGGCCGCGTTCACCGGGGTGGACCTGGCCGAGAATCAGATTCTGGAGGCCCGGCGGCTGGCACAGGAGGCCGGGCAGGACATCGCGTTTCTGTGCTGCCCCGCCGAGGCGCTGCCCTTTGCCCCCGCGTCCTTCGACGTGGTGACGGCCTGCCAATGCTTCACCTACTTCGACCATGCCCGTCTGGCGCCGTCCCTGCACACCTTGCTGAAGGACGGCGGCCAGTTCGCCGTTTTATACATGGCGTGGCTGCCCGCGGAGGACGGGATCGCCGCGCAAAGCGAACAGCTGGTGCTGCGCTATAACCCCGCCTGGACGGGCGGCGGTGAGACGCGCCGCCCCATTGCGGTGCCGGCGGACTACGATCCCTTTTTTACGGTGGAGGCGCGGGCGCTGTTCGATCTGGACGTTCCCTTCACCCGGGAGAGCTGGAACGGGCGCATCAAGGCCTGCCGCGGCATCGGCGCCTCGCTGCCGCCGCAGGAGGCCGCGCGCTTCGAGCGCGAGCACCAGGCGCTGCTGGAGCGCATTGCTCCCGCCCAGTTCACGGTGAAGCATTACGCCGCGGCGGCGGTGCTGCAAAAGCGCGCCGGGGCCTGAACAACTTGTAGCCGTTTTGTCATTGCATGGCGGCGGGGGCGGTGTTATACTGTTCCTCAAATCATCGAAGAGGACGTGAAAATGATGGAGGAATTGATGCTGCGCGTGCCGGACGAAAGCGATGAGGCGGCGGTTTGGGACTACCGGACGGAGTATTTGGCGGCGGGCAGTGAGCCCAACGGGATGTCCAACCTGGCCCAGGTGGAGCAATACGCCGATTTTTTGGCACATTTCCGCGCCTATGCCAGCGCGGAGACGTGCCCGCCGGGCTTTGTGCCGGGCACGCAATACATCGCCGTGCGCAAAAGCGATGGGCGCATTGTGGGCATGTTGAACTTTCGCCATTGCCTGAATGATTACCTGCGTAACTTCGGCGGCCATGCGGGCTATTCCGTGCGCCCCAGTGAACGGGGCCACGGCTACGCGGCGCAGATGGTGGAGCTGCTGAAGCCCATCGCCAGGGAGTTGGGCATCCCCAAGCTGCTCATCACCTGTGACCGGGAGAACCTCGCCAGCGCCGGGACCATCCGCAAGGCGGGCGGCGTGCTGGAAAACGAGGTGGAGGAAGACGGCGGCATCACCCAGCGCTGGTGGGTGCCGACGGATACTTGAAAAAGAGAAGGACCGGCCCGCGGGGCCGGTCCTTTTTATGTGTGGGCGCGCACCAACGCTTCCTTCGCTCCGTAGCGGCGGCCATTGGCCGCCGACCTGCGCATCCCGTTGAGGACGGGGCGCCCACCGGCCTGCCCCGCGGCACCTGAGCCCACTTTGTGACAAAGTCACGGTTTTTCTTGCGAAAACGGCGTATGCTAAGAACAGAAACAAAAAAGGAGGCTCTTAGCCATGACAGTATTGAATGTTACCAGTGAAAATTTCGAGCGCGAGGTGCTGCAAGCGCAAAAACCGGTGTTGGTGGATTTCTGGGCGCCCTGGTGCGTCTATTGCCGCCGCCTGTCCCCGGTCATCGACCGCATGGCGGAAAATAGTGACGGCAGCGTCGTCATTGCCAAATTGAACGTGGACGACGCCCAGGACATCGCGGCGCGCTACCATGTGGACACCATCCCCACGCTGTACCTGTTCCAGAACGGCCAGCCCGGCGACCCGCTGGTGGCCCCTCCCTCGCAGGCGCAGATCGACGCGTGGATCGCGGCCCAGCGCGGTTAAAGAAAGGAGACAGCGCCATGGAACAACAACGTTATGACGTCATTATCGTGGGCGGCGGCCCGGGCGGGTATTCCGCGGCGCTGTACAGCGCGCGGGCGGGCCTTTCCACCTTGGTGGTGGAGATGCTGTCCGCGGGCGGCCAGATGGCCACGACCAGCATCATCGACAATTATCCCGGCTTTGAGGACGGCGTGGACGGCTTCGAGCTGGGCGAAAAAATGCAGAAGGGCGCCGAGCGCTTCGGCGCCAAAACGGAATACGCCGAGGTGACCGCGCTGGAGCTGAACACCAGCCCCAAGCGCGTGGTCACCACGGCGGGCACCTATGAGGCGAGGGCCGTGATCCTGGCGACGGGGGCCAATCCGCGGCTGCTGGGCCTGCCGCGGGAGGAAGCGCTGCGCGGCAAGGGTGTGGCCTACTGCGCCACCTGCGACGGGATGTACTACAAGGGCAAGACCGTGGCGGTGGCGGGCGGCGGCAATTCCGCTGCCGAGGACGCGCTGCATCTGGCAAAGCTGTGCCCCAAGGTGTATGTTATCCACCGGCGGGACGCCCTGCGGGCCACCGCGCTGTACGCGCGCCAGCTGGAGCAGACGCCCAATGTGGAATTCATCTGGGACACCCAGATCGACGCGCTGCTGGGCAAAGAACATTTGACGGGCCTGGCGCTGACGAATAAGAAGACGGGCGAACAGCGCGAGCTGCCCGTGGATGGCATCTTTGTGGCCATTGGCCGCGTGCCCAACAGCGCGCTGGTACAGGGCCAGGTAGAGCTGGACGGGGCGGGCTACCTTGCTGCGGACGAGAGCACACGCACCAGCGTGCCCGGCGTGTTTGCGGTGGGCGACGTGCGCACGAAGGCACTGCGCCAGGTGGTGACCGCTGCGGCGGACGGGGCGGTGGCCGCCCATTTCGCCGGGGAATACCTGGCGGGCTTGACACAGGACTGAATATTCTCTTGGATTTTCTTCCTCCCCTTGGCGGCGGCGCCTGCGGTATGCAGGCACCGCCGCTTTTTTTCGGGCGGAAAAGGCTTGACAACCTAACGAATGTTCGGTATAATGATGTCTAACGAACGTTAGGTTGGAGGGGACAGAATGCCGGCAGAAGTGGGAAATACCAAGGAGAAAATTTTGGAGGTGGCGCTGACGCTGTTTTCACAGTATGGCTTTGGGGCCGTCTCCATCCGGGATATCTGCAAACAGGTAGCCATCAAAGAAAGCTCGCTCTATTATCATTTCACCAATAAGCGGGCCATCCTGGAAGAGCTGAACGCCCGCTTCGCCGCCAAGGCAGGCGCGCTGATGCGGCAGCTGGAAGCGGCGGTGGAGGGCCCGCAGAGCGCGGAAGCGCTGGCGGGAGAGCGTGTTTCGCAGATATTTTTTGAAGAATATTTGATGGATGAATTTTGCAACCGCTATCTGCGGCTGCTGAACATTGAGCAGAGCGGCAGCGAAGAGATGCGGCGGCTGTATGACGACTGGCTGTTTGCACAGCCGCTGCGGTTTCAAAGCAAGATATTCGCGCTGCTGTTGGGGCCGGGCGCGGCCTGCCCGGAGGACAGCGAATACTGGGCGGTAAAATATTACGCGCCCGTGTTCCTCTTTTGCCAGCGCTATCTGCTGAGCGGCGCGCTGACGGCGGAGAAAAAAACGCTGTTTTACCAAAAGACCGGTGCGCATACCCGGCGCTTTTTCAAAGAAATGGAGGCGAACTGATGGCCAACATCCTGATCACCGGCGCCAACCAGGGCATCGGTTATTTCATGGCGGAAAAATTTTTGTCCCAGGGGGATTCCGTTGCGGTGTTGGATGTGGAGACCGGGGGGCTGGCGGCGCTGCGGCAGCAGTACCCTGGCCGCCTGCTGCCCTTGTGCTGCGACGTGCGGGACGGCGCCCAGGTCACCGCGGCGGTGGCGGCGGCAGCGGAGGCCTTTTCCGGGATCGACATGGCCATCCACAACGCCTGCCTGTGCACCTTTGCGCCGCTGGCGCAAACAGACGAGGACACTTACCGGGCGGTGTTCGACGTCAACTATTTTGGCGCGGTACATCTGGTGAAAGCCGTTTTGCCGTGGATGGAGCGGCGGCAAAGCGGCAGAATTTTATTCGTCAGCTCCGGGGTGGGGGTCATGGGCTTCGGCAGCATCAGCCCGTATGCCTCCAGCAAGGGCGCGCTGGAATCCCTGGCAAAATGCCTCAGCATCGAGTATGAACACCAGGGCATCACGTTCCACATCGTCCATCCGCCCATCACGCGCACCCGGTCCTCCGCGCCCTTCCCGCTGCCCGAAGAATTCAAGGCGGACCCCAAAACGGTGGGATACGGCATCGCGGCCCACAGCGGGGCAAAGAGCTTCCTCATCTGCCACAGCTTTGGGCAAAAGGTACAGACACAGCTGTGCTATCTGCTGTCGCTGCGCATGGGGCGGTTCATGGACCACAAAATGGCGGCCCTCCGGCAGGGCGCGGCGCAATAAAAAACAGCCCGGTCCCTGGAATTTTCCAGGGACCGGGCTGCTCTTTTACGGAGATTTAAAGGAACAATTCGTTCTCTTTGCGCACGGAGCATTCTTTTTTTAGCTTTTTGTCCAGCGCGAACAGCAGCACGGAATTGAGGTCCCGGGCGTGCTGGGGGCACAGGGAGACGCAGCGCATACAGGAGATGCACAGGGCCTTGTCGGTCTTGCGCGGCTGGGTTGGGTCGATGGCTCCCACCGGACAGCCCTTGGCGCACAGGCCGCAGGCGGTGCAATGCGAATCCCCTTGGGGCACGGGCCCGCCGTTCCAGGCGCGGTAGGGGACATGGCCGGGCACTGTCACCGGGCCTGCGGCTCCCTGCTCCAAAGCAGCTTTGATCTGCGCGCCGAAAGCGGCCAGCTGCCGGGCGTCCTCTTCGTCGGGGCGGCCCGCCGCGAACTGGTGGGCGATGGAATGCTCCGCCACCGCCGCCACGGCGGCGGCACAGCGAAAGCCCGCGCCGGTCAGCACGTCGGCCAGCTCCCGCAGGGTGTCGTCGAAGGCGCGGTTGCC